>JAEZKY010000209.1 GCA_023435985.1 Bacillota bacterium
CAATAGATGAAGAAATGAGTAATCTTATAGAATTTCAACATGCATACCAAGCAAGTGCCAAAATAGTGTCAACTGTGAGTGATTTACTAGATACAGTTATAGGCTTAGTAAGATAATAAAATTCATATGTAATTGTAAGGTATAATTAATGATTCGTTTATATTTTAAAATGTGCCGCAGAATCGTAAAAATGTTTTATATAATTTTTTAGAAATTGTTAAAGAGGTGAAATTTAATATGTATAGAATTACGAATTCAATGTTAAATAATAATTATGTTAGAAATCTCCAAACTAATTTAGGGAATATGAGTACGCTTCAAAATCAATTATCTTCAGGAAAGAAGATAAGCAGCGGAGCAGATGATCCAAGAGCAGCAGCTCAAATTATGAGCTTAAATGATGATATTTCTTCTAATAATCAATATGGTAGTAACATACAAGATGTAACTCATTTATTAGATACAGAAGATTCAGCTTTATCAGAAGCAAATAATGTTTTGTCACGTATGAGAAGCCTTATGGTCAAAGCAGGAAATGGAACGTATTCGGAAGATGAACTATCATCCATCAGAGATGAGATGGTTTCATGTGTTTCGCAATTAGGAAATGTACTAAACACTTCATATAATGGAAAATATGTTTTTGGTGGAACTAAAACTACATCAGCACCGATTAGCGTAAACAGTACTACTGGTGCAATGAGCTATTCTGACGATTATGGTAATGGAATAAGTACAGCTACAAGTGGATCAACAACTACTACAAACGTGACATTAAGTAATAATAATCAGCTTAAAAGTGGTGGTATTACTATAACAGGTATTACTGAAACTGATACATCAGGTACTCCTTCATATGTTGTTTCGTATACAGATAGTGCTGGTAATGCTAATAATACATCAGCTAGTTCTAATATAGCAGGGGCTTTAACTTCAGCAGGGATAACAAATTCTACTGACAACACTAATTTTACAAGTAAATTAACTTCATACTTGGATAATGTCAACACAAATATAACACAAATTGGAAGCGATTTAAATACAAATATAGCGGATGGAGTTTCAATTACCTACAATATAAATGCTGGTAATTTACTAGAAACTAAAGATAGTAATGGTAATTCTGTTGATGCAATGTCTGTATTTTCAAACATTATTAGTAATTTATCAGTAGCATCAGATCAAAATGCAACTGATGCAGCCCAAAGTACTGCAAGAACTAATTTGACTGGAAGTCTCTTAACTAATTTAGATTCAGTAATTGACAGTTTTGAAGCAGCTAGATCAAAAATTGGAACATTGGAAAATAGAATGGATAGTGCGGCTAGTGTAAATCAAGATCAAAATTATAGCATGACATATTCATTATCAAATACTGAGGATATAGATTATGCTGAAGCAGAAGTAAATTATTCATCTGCACAAACAGTATATAAAGCCAGTCTTCAGGTAAGTTCTAAGGTTTTAAATACTACATTATTAGATTATTTATAAACAGCTTAGGAAAGGAGGTTAGTATAAATGGTATTTAATTCGAAAATCCATGGTGATATCACATATGAAGAAAAAGATATAATCACTTTTAATAAAGGGATACCTGGGTTTAATGATTTAGAAAAGTTTTTTCTTGTTGATTTAGAAGGGCTTGAACCATTTAAATTACTTCATTCTTTAGAGAATAATGATGTTGGAATGATAGTGATTTCACCTTATGACTTTTTTCAAGATTATGAAGTAAAATTGAGTCAAGAAACAATTAACAACTTAAATATTAAGTCACCAGATGAAGTAAGGCTAATAAATACTGTGACTTTAAATTCTGATCCTAATAAAATTACCACTAATTTGCAAGGCCCAATTATTATAAATATTTCTAATAATTTAGGGGAACAAATAATAATAGATAATTCTAAATATAAAGTTAAACAGCCTTTAGCAAAGGAGTGATGATATGCTGATTATCACAAGAAAAAAAGGTGAATCACTTATGATTGGTGATGATATCGAAATTGTCATCAATAAAATAGAGGACGGATCAGTAAAAATAGGAATTAATGCACCTAAGGATGTAACTATATTAAGAAAAGAACTTTATGAACAAGTTGAAACAGAAAATAAAGAGGCTATAAATATAGATATAAATTTATTAAAAAATATAAAGAAAAAATAAATTAAAATAAATTGTAAATTGCCAGGGAGGAACTTATAACATGGATGTTAATGCAATTTTAAACAATTTAAATTCTAGCAATCAATATGATAGTTCAAGTCAGCTTGAAAAAAAAACTCAAACTAATTCTGAAAAATCTCCAGCGGTTTCTAGTGAGTCAGAAACAAAAGATACTCAAAAAGAGCTAAATAAAACCATTGATACCTTAAATAAATTTTTAGAAAAAGATAAAAAGCATGCTGAATATTCAATCTACAAGAAATTGGATAGAATAATGATAAAAATAGTTGATGATAAGACCAATAAAGTTGTTATGGAAATTCCACAAGAAAAACTTTTAGATGCAGTATCGAGTATTCTTGAAAATGCTGGACTTTTAGATAAAAAGGCATAAAATATTATGAAAGATAATGACACTTTATTTGATGGGGGTGTTATAGTTGGAGTTTATAAAAAACAAAGTTGATATTAATGTTAGAAATAAAATTGAAGAGCAAATGAAGACGGATAAGATACATTCGACAAAAGGAATAAGTGTAGATAATGATTTAAAGGATAATAATAAAAATCAATACACAAAATCAAAAAAAAGTACTTCAAAGAAAAAGAAAGTTATTACAGTAGATGGAGTAAAGAATTTAGAAGATACCTTATCAATAGAGGTAGAAAAAATGGAAAGTATAGGTGCGTATAATTCTACAGGTAGATTTTTAGATGCTAAAAAATAGGAGGAAAGAAAATGTATTCAAATGGATATAACGTATATAAAAACAATAGCATAAATTATGCGTCTAAAGAGCAATTGCTTCTTATGTTGGTGGATGGTGCAGTTAAGTTTGTTAAAATTTCAAGACAAGCTATAGTGGATAAAAATGTTGAAAGATCACACACGTATTTGAAAAAAACCCAAAATATAATAGTAGAATTGATGGTTAATGTCGATTTGTCTAAAGCGCCTTGGCTAGATCACTTATTTCAAGTGTACAGTTATGTAAATGATAAATTAATGGAAGTTAACATGAAGAAAGATTTGAAATTGTTAGATGAGATTATACCAGTAATTGAATCGATACAAAAATTATGGCATGATTGCTATAAAAAGGCACAAGAAGAAAGAAAAATGAAGGAGTGATAAAAAATGACTACAAGAATTACAGGATTATATTCCGGACTTGATGTAGATGCTTTAGTTGAAGCTGGTTCATCATACTATAAAAATAAATTGGATACAGCTAAGCAGGATAAACAAGTAATGCAATGGAAGCAGGATCAGTATCAATCTATAGAATCAGATGTAACTGATTTCTATAATAAGTATTTGGATATAACCAGTGCAGATAGTTTAATGTCAAGTAGTATTTGGAATACAAAGAAGTTTACTTCATCAAATGATTCAGCAGTTACTGCTACAGGTAATAGTGATGCCTCCCTTGATAATTATTCAGTTAGTGTTTCACAATTAGCATCAACTGCAAAAACTACATTATCAAGTTCGGAAAGTAGCAGCAATGCATTTTCAATTACAATGTATAGCGATACTACAAAACAAAATGAAAAAGTTACAGTTGATTTAAGTAAGTACAATAATAATAAAGATAAAGCAGCAGCGATAAACTCAGCACTTAGTGCCAAAGGTATTAATCTTAAAGCAACAGCAAGTGATGTAAGTGGTACAATAACACTAGAATCGGGGAAAACTGGAAGCGGCACCAGCTTTAATATTGATGGTAGAGCAGACGCAGTGACAGGACAAAATCTTCATGCTACTATTACAAACTCAAATGGTGATGTCTATAAAATAGATGAAAGTAGTGTAACAGGAACAGATTATACTTCGGGATCTAATACGGTAACTGTTGATAACGTAACATTCAATTTTAATGCGACAACAACATCATCACCTTCGTCAGCAATAAATTTGACATCATCAAATATAGGGAGTCTTTTAGGAACTGATATTAGTAAAGAAGCGTCGTCCAGTAGTACAATATATACATTTGCAGATGGAAGTAAATTATCAATCGCAAAAGATGGAACAGCAAAATTAACTGATTCTAGTGGAGCTTCTGCTTCTAGCTTGACATTAGATAGTACTAATAATGCTAAAATAACAGTTAGTAATGGGACTATAAAGTATACGTCAGATTCGAACACTACAGGGTCATATGTAACATCATCAACAATTTCAAGCATGTTGGGAAGTTATATTACTAAGGAAGGGCAATCTAGCAGTACAATATATACTCTTACTGATGGTACTAACGTTACCTTGTCGGATGATGGTACTGTAAGTGTAGATACAAGCCAAAGCACTTCTAAAAATCCTGATGGTACAATAACATATAAAAGTACTGATGGTTCAACAACAACATTAAATACTGATGGAACAGTAAAAACAGCATCAAATACTCCAGTAACATTAAAAGGTACAAATGATGTAAGCAATCTTGAAGATTCAATAGAATCCTTTGTTAATGACTATAATACATTAATAACAACTATAAATTCAAAATATTATGAAAGTTATAATAGTGATTATAAACCATTGACTTCTGACCAAGAAGCAGATATGAATAGTGATCAAATTGATAAATGGAATACACAAGCTCAAACGGGATTACTTCATAATGATAACTATTTGGATTCTTTAGCTTCAGGCTTAAAAGATGCTATGTCAAGTTTTATGAATGGATATGATTTGGAGTCATTTGGAATAACTCCAGTAAGTGATTATACTACTAAAAATGGAACATATTCAGTAGATTCAGGTAAATTAACAAGTGCATTGCAAGATCCAGATAAATATAATCAAATAAAATCTTTATTTTTAAATGGCTCTGATACAATTACTTCCACTTCAACGACTTGCTCAAACTCCAGTGGATTACTTGTAAAACTCAAAACAACTATGAATAAACAAGTAGTTAACGTAGATTCTATATTTTCACAGCAATTTGGAAATGATGATCATCCAGTAACTTCAACAACCAATGAATATTATACTGAATTGAAGGATCAAGATGATTTAATTCAAAGATATCAAGATGAATATTCAGATAAAGAAGATGCTTTATATTTAAAATATTCAAATTTAGAAACGCAGTTAGCGAGTTTACAATCATCATCTAGTATCTTCTCATCATCTTCACAATCATAATTATGGATATAATTTTGAGAAAAGAACTAGAGGAATATAAGAAAACAGTATTGGATCTGATAGAGGAGGTTCAAAAAGATCAAGAATTATCAGACCAATTATTGGAAAAGAAAAATAATATATTAAAGGAAATAAGAGATGCTGGCTATGATAAATGTGAGATTGAAAGAAATATAGAAGAGCTTGGCATAACAGCTGCAGAAAATGAACTGGAGTTAACAATAAAAAAAGAAATGGTAAAAATAAAGAAGAAAATAGAAAATATAAGAACAACTAAAATTGCAAGAAAGAATTATAATAATCAGCAAAGGGCTCAAATGGTTTTGTTTAGAGGAAAAGCATAAAAAATATAGAAAAATATAAAAAAGTGCAAAAAAAGCCTAAAGTTATTAAAAAAGTGGGCGAATAAATAAATATAAAGTTCATAAGACTTTATAAAAATAATAAATGAAAAAAGGACATGGAAGTCCGAAATTTTCAAAATCAGGGAGGAATTTATTATGGTAATTAGACACAATTTAAGCGGAATGAACGCTAACAGAAACTTAAACATTAACAATGATTCAGCAGCAAAATCAAGTGAAAAATTAAGTTCTGGTTACAGAATTAACAGAGCTGGAGACGATGCAGCAGGTCTTGCAATCTCAGAAAAAATGAGATCACAAATCAGAGGTTTAGATCAAGGTTCAACTAATGCACAAGATGGTATCTCTATGGTACAAACAACAGAAGGTGCATTAAATGAAACTCAATCAATGTTACAAAGACTTAAAACACTAGCAACTCAAGCTTCAAATGGAACATTGACTTCATCTGATAGAACACAAGTTCAAAAAGAAGTTGTAGAATTAAAATCAGAAATCGATAGAATAGCATCTCAAACACAATTCAATGGTATGAATGTGTTAGATGGTAGTGCTTCTACTGTAAGATTCCAAGTAGGTGCAAATGCAAATCAAACAATAAGTCTTGATTTATCAAGTAATATGAATACTACTACACTAGGAATCAATAATATTGATTTATCATCTGTAGGTGGAGCTGAATCTGCAATGACATTAATTGATACAGCAATTAATTCTGTTTCAAGTAAGAGAGCTACTTTCGGAGCAGTTCAAAACAGACTAGAACATACTGTAACAGCTACAGATAATACTTCTGAAAATTTATCAGCAGCTGAATCAAGAATTAGAGACGTTGATATGGCTAAAGAATACATGAACTACTCACAACAAAATGTATTAGTTCAAGCAGCTCAATCAATGTTATCACATGCAAATTCAAGTTCACAAAACGTTCTTTCATTATTACAAGGCTAATTTTAAAAATTAAATATTTTTGTAATTGTGCAAAGAATAAGATTATTGAAATGAGTATCATAAATGATACTCATTTTTTATGCTTAAGATTATTTGCAGTTGAAAATGTATTTATGGAAAGTGTAAAAAATAAATATTGTAAGGAATTAAAAGAATAATATATTAAAATCTCAATGAAATAGGATGATTCTATACTGAATAATAATTAAAGAATTATTCTAATCAATCGAAAATAGTATTAGGAGTGATTAGAATGAGCTTAGAAATAGAAATGTCTAAAGATGGATATAAAATTTTAAGAATTGAAAAAAATGATAAGAAAATATATTTAGGAAGTAAATATAATCAAAAACGTGAAATCGATAAATTCCTAAGTTCAATTAAAGAGTTTACGGATAAGGATAATTATATTGTATTTGGATTATCTTTTGGCGAACATATAAAAGAATTATTAAAATTAGTTGACAAAGATAGTAAGATACTGATTGCTGAAGTAAATGATGAACTTATAGATTATTGTAAAAATGATAAAGAGATAAAAAAAATTATTGAAGATTCTAAAATAAAAGTAACTTTTGATAAAAGTGAAATAGAAAAGTTTATGCTGGCTAATATAAAGGAAACTAATGCGGATAGATTGAAAATTTTAGAATATTGTAATTATACAAGAATATACGAGCAGGAGTATAGAGATAGATTTAACTTAATAAGAGACCTGCTTATGAGAATAAAGATAAATAGAAATACGATTTCAGTATTTGGAGAGGCTTTTTTAAATAATACAATTTTAAATTTAAAATATATAGCTAACTCAAATCCGATAAATAAATTAAAAAATGCATATTTAAATAAACCCGCTATAATAGTTTCAGCAGGACCTTCACTAACTAAAAATATAGATGAACTTAAAAGTGTTGATAATGCTTTAATATTAAGTGGAGGCAGGACAATCGAGGCACTTTTAGAAAGAAATATAAGTCCAACATGTGTAGGTATTGTAGACCCAGGGGAAGTTTCGTATAAATTGATAGAAAATTCCATAGATAAAATACAATGTCCCTTAATTTTTAGCGATATGACAAATGAGAAAGTGGCAGGTAGTCACAAGGCTGAAAAATTCTTTTATTCAAATAGTGAATTGATTTCTAGAGCTTTTGAAGAGGAAATACCAACACTATATGGAGGTGGCTCTATAGCACATTCATTAACAAATTTAGCGATATACATGGGCTGTAATCCAATTATCTTTATAGGACAGGATTTAGCTTATACTAATGAAAAAAATCATGCGGATTTTTGTGTTAATCGATGGTGGTCGTCAGCAGCAAATCTTCATGAAGATACAAATGGAAGAGATATATATGTAAAAGATGTAAATGGAAATTTAGTTAGGACAAGTGCTACACTAAATGATTTTAGAGTGTCTCTTGAAAGTATAATAAAAGAATGTCCAAAGATTAAATTTATAAATGCTACTGAGGGAGGAGCTCTCATAGAAGGAGCTGAAAATAGAAAATTAAAGGATATAATTAAAGAATTAAAAAAAGAAAAAATAGTATCAATGTCAAGTTTTTTTGATCAAATTGATAAAAGGGAGAATATTTTAATAGAATTAGAACATGTATTAAGAGAAAGCAAGGAATATATTAAGATATGCAAAAATGGAAAAGAAATTTTAAAAGATTATGAGATGAGTTACAGATTAAAAAATCAGAAAAAAATAGATATTAATATACAAAAATTAGATGAAATAGATAAAAAAATAATAGAAAAAAATCGCAAGGTTGATTTCTTAAGTATTATAATTGCAAAGATAATATTTGAAGTTGAAAATGATGAACAATTTATAACGAAAAGTTCTGATAGCAGAAACATAATTTTCAACAAAGATTTAAATAAGAGCAGAATTTTGTATTTAAGACTTGAAACGTCTATAGAATATTACAAGCAAAAACTTGAAGAAATTATAAGTGAAATAAAAGGTGGGACTAAATAATGGAAAAACAGTTAGAGGCGTTAGTTACAGCCAATGAGTATATAGGAAAACTTAAAACTGGAATTGAGGAGTTAGTTAATAAAATTAATTCTGGACAGGAAAATAATGGAGTACTATTAATTCCTAACATTGCTGATGGATTACAATGGTTAATCAGTGTAATAGAATTAACAAAAGACTATCATAAAGGAAGTATTTCAATTGAAGATATTAAAGAAAAATTACCAGAAGTTATTGAAGCTCTAGAGAATGAAGATTATGTTCTTGTAGGAGATTTGTTTAATTATGAACTCTTACCAGCACTTGTGAATATTCAAGAGGAAATAAAAAAGTTACTAGAAATAAATTAATAAAAAAGTAATGTTGTTGGGTTAATGTATTGAAAAAGTGATAAAAGTAAGTAGGATGAAGGGGAGTATTATGCTTAATAATAAGTCGATTTTAATAACAGGGGGTACAGGCTCCTTTGGCAAAAAGTTTACAGAAAGAATTTTAAAGGAATATGATCCAAAGAGAATTGTAATATATTCAAGGGATGAGTTTAAGCAGGATGTCATGAAGAAAGATTTCTCAATGAAATATCCTGATAAAGTACATAAACTAAGATTTTTTATTGGAGATGTTAGGGATAAAGAAAGACTTTATAGAGCTTTTAAAGATATAGATTATGTAATTCATGCAGCAGCTATGAAGCAAGTACCTGCATGTGAGTATAATCCATTTGAAGCAATAAAAACTAATATTCATGGAGCACAAAACATTGTTGATGCAGCAATTGACTGCAATGTGAAAAAAGTAGTGGCTTTATCCACTGATAAAGCTGTAAATCCAATTAATTTATATGGAGGGACAAAACTCGTTTCTGATAAGCTGTTTATTTCAGGAAATGCTTATTCAGGTGGTAACGGCACAATATTTTCAGTTGTCAGATATGGAAATGTAGCAGGCAGCAGAGGGTCAGTAATTCCTTTCTTTGAAGATTTAATAAAAGAAGGAAAAAAGGTACTTCCTATAACAGATACAAGGATGACAAGATTTTGGATAACTTTAGACGAAGGTGTTGATTTAGTATTTAAGGCTCTTAAAGAATCAAGAGGCGGAGAAACTTATATTTCAAAGATTCCTTCATTTAAAATTACTGATTTAGCTTTTGCTATGTTAGATAATGTTGACATAAAAGAAATAGGCATAAGAGAAGGAGAAAAACTTGATGAAGTCATGGTGACAAAAGACGATTCAAGAATGACCTATGAATATGATAAACATTATATAGTATATCCTCATTTTGACTGGTGGAATTCTCAAAATTATATGACTCCGGGTGGAAAATTGGTTGAAGAAGGCTTTGAATATAATTCTGGGACTAATAAGGAATGGCTTAGTGTACAAGAATTAAGAGAAGTGCTTAAAAAAGAAGGATTGTATGATTATGAGAAATACAATTAAACAATTAACAATGAACAATGGACAATGGACAATTAAGGAGGAAATTCTTTCAGAATTTCTTGAAAATATATATTTAAATGAAATCAAAGTTAGTAATTCAAAAAAATATCCTACAATAGATAAAGTTAATAAGAGGTGGATTTAAATGAATAATAAGCCTAGTATGTTGCTGACTTCAATTGGAAAAAGAGTTCAACTTATAAAACATTTAAAGAAAAGTTTTAAAGTTGTGGGAGTAGATGCAGGTGAATTAAATCCAGGAAAATTTTTTGTGGATAAGTTTTATAAGATCCCAAAGGGGAATGAAAGAGGATACATATCTTCCCTATTAAATATATGTAAGGAAGAAGCAGTTAAAGTTTTAATACCTTTATATGAAGGGGAATTTGAAATATTACATAATGAAAGAGAAAAGTTTAAGGAAATAGGTACATTAATTTTATTAAGTAATTTTGAAATTTTAGGAGTGTGTAAAGATAAGAGAAAGACTTATGAATACTTTATAAATTCTAAGGTCAATCTGCCTAAAGTATACACGGAAGAAGAAATTACTAACATTATTACATATGGTGATATGGACAAGTTTCCGTTAATAATAAAACCTAGAGATGGTATGGGGAGTAATGGGATTTATAAGATAAATAATCTTAAGGAATTAAAGTTTTTTAAAGACTATGTGGAAGATGGAATAATACAAGAGTATATCGATGGTGAAGAATATACAGTTGATGTTTTAACCGATTTAAAGGGGAAACCAGTATATGTGGTGCCGAGAAAAAGATTGGAAGTAAGATCAGGAGAAGTTGTTAAAAGTTCCACTTGTAGCGATGGAAAAATAATAAATGAAACTTTAAAAGTAATGGGAAATCTAAATAGATTAAGAGATTGTAATCAATTAGGATTGCTTGGACCATTAACAATACAGTTTTTTAAAAAAGATAATGGAGATATATATTTGTTAGAGATAAATCCGAGATTTGGAGGAGGAGTTCCTTTATCCTTTGAAGCAGGAGCGGATTATGGACAGAAGATTTTAGAAATGCTGCAAGGAAAAGAAGTGGGATATATAAAGGAATTCAAAGAAATTATTATGCTTAGATATGAAGAAGCAACCTTTAGTCCAGTTAACAGTTGACAGTGCACAATTTACAGTTAAAGAACAAGTTCCTATGAAATTTGAAGAAATATGATTTGAAATTCTAGAGATTTCCTTTAAATAAAATGTTTTAAGAGATAAAAAATATTACATCAATTAGTTTAGATACTGTGGATAAAAGGGGACAAAATGATAAAAGCATTAGTTTTTGATTTAGATGATACTTTATATTATGAAAAAGAATATGTATTTGGAGCTTTTAAGGAAGTAGCTTATTATTTAGGAAATAAGTATGGGAAAAGTGAAGAGGAATTATATATTAGAATGAAAGATATACTTGAGATTTCAGGCAGAGGAAAGATATTTAATATAATATGCGCAGAAAATAATTTTAAAGAAGATATAGAAGATTTAGTTGAGATATATCGAAATTCAAAACCTAAATTAGAACTGTACGATGATAGCAAAGAATTTTTGATTTGGGCAAGAGAAATTGGATACAAACTTGGAGTAATAACAGATGGATGTTCAAAGGTTCAATGGAGCAAAATTGAAGCCTTAAAAGTTGAACAATTAGTAGATAAGGTTATTGTAACAGATGATCTAGGAAAAGAATTTTGGAAACCACATAAAAAATCATATATAAATATGATGAATTATTTTAATATAAATGTAAATGAAGGTATATATATTGGAGATAATCCCAATAAAGATTTTATTGGAGCAAAACAGCTTGGAATGAAAACTATTAGAATTATTAGAGAAAATGGAGATCACATAAAAACTTTTTTAGATAAAGAATATGAAGCAGATTCTAATATAACAAACTTCATAGAATTAAGAACTTTGTTGGAAAATAATCAAGCGAAACTTGATTCAGGTGGGGTTTGATCCCTAGCTGAATCTTAGTTGAACTTATCTAGGGTCGTGCCGCTGTTAGCTCCCACTTATAGAAGTGGGAGTGTTACAGCGGCTAGACATCAGATAAAATTAACATAAAATAATGGTATAAGAAGGTGAAATACATATGAAAATCTTATGTATAGTACAAGCAAGAATGGGATCTGAAAGATTACCAGGAAAAGTTATGAAAGAAATAAATGGACAGCCTATGATTAGTTATACATTGAATTCGCTTAAGAAAAGTAAATATATAGATGAAATAATTTTAGCTACATCAAGTCAAGAAATAAATGATCCATTAGCAGAATACGTTAAAAAAAGTAATTTTGAAGTTTTTAGAAGTGATAATGAAGATAATGTTATTGAAAGATACAAGCTTGCAAGTGATAAATATGAGGGAGACATAATAATTAGAGTCACAGGAGACTGCCCATTGATAAACCCAATAATAGTTGATCATGTGGTCACTAAATTTTTAATGTACGATTATGATTATGTAAGATTAGATGTACCTGATACTTTTCAAAGAGGTTTTGATGTAGAGGTGTTTTCAAAGAAAGCATTAGATAAAGTTTATGATAAAGTTTGTTCAAAGGAAAACATTAAGAATAAAGATTATGCTCATTTTAGAGAACATGTAACGTTTTATATTTATAATCATCAAGATGAATTTAAAGTTGGGTATGTTAAAGGTGAAGGCAAATATTTTGAGAATAGAGAGGTTAATTTGAGCGTAGATACTAGGGAAGATTTTGGGAAAGTTACTGAGATTTTAAAAAATAATTTAAGAAATTAATTGATTACTTATAATGGCAGCGATAAAATGCCCAGAATATAAGAATATAAGAATATAAGAATATAAGAATATAAGAATATAAGAATATAAGAATATAAGAATATAAGAATATAAGAATATAAGAATATAAGAATATAAGAATATAAGAATATAAGAATATAAC
>JAEZKY010000226.1 GCA_023435985.1 Bacillota bacterium
CAAGTCCAAAGTTGCCATGGATATTTTTCATCAGGCAAGAAGACAAATTGCCCTCATAGCGGGCTATTAGGTTAATTTGTCGCCGTAGGATGATGGAAAATAGGCTGGCAAATGGACTTATTATTTATTTGATCGTACCTAAGATCGTTGTAACTCGAAAAGTGCCCCGCTTAATAAAGCATATGTCTTTCCATCACTTGAGATAAAAATAGTTGCTGAATGATCACTCTTATCTTTCTCAGATATATTAACGTATTTTAATTCATTGCCAGCTATCCCTAGATTTTTAAAAGTATCCTTGTACTTATTTGAAAAATCAGAAGCGGTTATAGTGCCTTCTTTAATGACTGGATCAGAAATAGTGAGAAATAGAGAGCTTATTTTATTTTCTTCAATTGTAAATTTCTGACCAATGCAAAGAGATATAATAGAGTCACTTAAAGTTGTTTTAATAGTAGAAGGAACATGCCTTGTGACAGTCCAGGTTCCGTATAAATTAGTGTAATAAGATGAACTAGAATTATCATCAGTTATTGAATTTGGTACCTTTGGTACTTTGTTCAATGAATTTTCATTAAAATGTTTATAAATTGCTAATACAGCAGTAGCAGCTAATAATATTCCTATTAAAGAAATAAATAATTTTTTAGATCTTTTCATACTAATTTTCACTCCTTGCAATGTGCTTGCTTATAACCATTTGCACATTTTGTAAAATAATATATTAGGCACATGAAAATAAATAACAAGTCCAAAGTTGACATGGATATTTTTCATCAGGCAAGAAAGCAAATTGCCCTCATAGTGATTCTATTAGTCCAATTTGCTGCCGTAGGATGATGGAAAATAGGCTGGCAAATGGACTTGTTATTTACTTGATTGTGCCTTAAATTAGATAAAACTATTATACATCAATGTAAGGCGTTTTCTAACTGTATAATATAACTACAAGTGGATATATGTACTTTAAAAGGAGAAGAGAAAATAAGGATGTATTAATTAGTTGAAGAGGCAATTGAAAGAAAAAATCATATTATAAAATAGTTAATTTTTGAAAGGATTAAACTATGTATGAGTTAAAAGATTACTATAATTATAATTTAGATGATAATAATAAGCCCGGAATTATGAATAGATTTAAGGTTTTTGGAGAAGGAAACATAAGTGTAAGACCCGATATGGCAGAAGTGATAGTTGGTGTGACAACAGAAAATGTGCAATTGGAAGCAGCTCAAATGGAAAATGCCAGGATAACTACTCAGGTTATAAAGAGTTTAATAGATGCTGTAGAGCAGAAGAATATACAAACATCCAGCTATAATATCAGGCCTAATTACGATTATATTAATGGAAAACAGGTTTTTAGAGATTATGAAGTAAGTAATAACTTAAAAATTATAATTACAGATATTGCGTCAGTGGGTGGAATAATTGATACTGCTGTAAAAAATGGTGCTAATACTGTAAGTGGTGTGACTTTTAAAGTTTTAGATAATAGAAGGTATTATTATCAAGCATTGACTAAAGCTATTGTGGATGCCCAGAATAAAGCTGTTATTATGGCAGATAAACTTAATGCAAAATTAAATATTACTCCAATACAAATAAAAGAACAGTTTAGAGGTGGAGAGATAGCTCCATTTCAAGCAATGACCTTTAAAGCTGCAAGCGAAGCTACGCCTATAGAAATAGGAGAGAATAAAATAACTGCAGAAATAGAAGCAGTATTTGTATATGAGTAAGTATCTATAATAATATTATGTAAATGAGCCAATGCTAATTAATAAGCATTGGCTTAAAACTTATAAATAAATGTACTATACTAATTGCGAAATAGAACTTGTAAAATCTATTATTTCAGCAACACCTTTCTTATATCCACCAGCTTCTCTTAAGGATTTTCCGACTTTTCTACTGTTTATTTTGAAATTATCATCTGAAAGAACTTTAACCACAGATTCTTTTAATATTTCAGGAGTAATTTTATTTTTATCAATGGTAATTCCGGCACCTAATTCTACTACTCTATTAGCTATATAAGGCTGGTCGACAGATTGAGGAATAAGTATTAATGGAACATCATAATATAAGCCTTCACTTGCACTATTCATTCCACCATGAGTAATAAATACGTCTGTATGTCTTAGTACCTCAAGTTGAGAAACGTAATTACGCACAATAAAATTTGAGGGTATTTCTTTGAACATGTTAATATTAATTTTTTTACCTACAGACATGATGACTTTGGCATCTACATCTTTAAAAGCTTTAAAACAGTCTTCATAAAATTCGACTAAGTCATTAAATACGGTACCTAGAGATATGTAAATGATTTTCTTATCTTCGTTATCTAAATCAATATGTATATTTTCTTCTCTATCAGCTATTGATGGTCCAATAAATTTATAACTTTCATCAAAACTTTCACCGTATGGTTGGAAAAATTTAGATGTATATACGATATTCATCATTCCTTTTCCAGCGAATTGTTCAAGCATAACAGGAAAGTTTATATCATATTTTTCTTTTAATTCTTTTATGAATCCCATGAAAAATGAACTGCTTAAAATTGTTGCTATCTTTGGTTTTATTTCTTCTAGTTGTGATTTAAATTTATCAGCTTGCAATTCTAATATCTTTTCATTTACTGCAAATGTGGTATTGGAACAAATTGTTGGGATTTTTAATACTCTTCCTATTTCTTGACCTAGCATAAATGATGAATCATAAATAATATAATCAAATTTTTCTTTAGAATTAAATATGATTTCAATTATTTCTTTAAGAGTGCTCATTCCATCTAATAATCCCTGATTGTTTTCAAAATTTGAGTTTCCTCCAAGAAAATCTGAATTTAATAAATTCTTATGACCTTTAAATTTAGCACCCGTTTTTTCAATTTTATCTCTAAATTCTTCGCCAGCAAGATAAGTAACCTCATCACCTCTATTTATTAATTCTTTAACTATACCTATAGTAGGGTTGATATGTCCATGCCCTAATATGTTTAAAAATAAAACTTTTGACATTTTTTATCCTTCCTTTACTTTAATATTATTAAGTAGTTGTTTAGTTACTACAACTATATATTCCTATAATATTAAAATTAGATAAATACTTTTCTCTCTAAAGAGACAAAATTATACATTAAAAATAAATATTCATATATGGGATTAAATTCTTTGAAATATTCTTTTTGTACCAAAAAATGTATAACTAATGGAAGTGATATTGACTTTATGAAAAGATAAACGTATTTTGTCGTAATAAATCATATAAGTTATAAAAATTACGTAAGAATACTAATAGTAAATGTGCGATTGATAGAAAATATTTGTTGATAATTGATGAATATAAAGTAACTAAGTATATGTTTCTCACATAAACTACAATAGAATAATTTTTTAGCAGGAGAAATATATGATTAATTTAACACTAACATCATTGCACTATATTTACCTTGCCTTTATTATCCTAATTATATTGGCTATGATTAAGAAGAAGGATATATCTTTATTGTGTATATTGGGGATCTTTACTTTGGGATTAGCAGGAACTGAATCCATATATAAATCTGTAATGGGAGTATTTAATAGTTTTGTTTATGCTACAAAAGAGCTTATGCCTACAATTTTTATAATATCTATAATAACTGCTATGAGTAACACTTTGATGGACTCTGGAATAAATGATGAGATGGTATCTCCGTTTAAGAAAGTCATAAAAAATTATTGGATTGCATATTGGGTTATTGGGGTAGTCATGATGATTTTATCATGGTTTTTCTGGCCATCACCAGCAGTGGCACTAATTGGAGCATTATTTTTACCAATAGCTAAAAAGGCAGGTCTACCTGCTATGGGAGTGGCTATTTCAATGAATTTATTTGGACATGGAATAGCTTTATCTAGTGATTATATCATTCAAGCAGCACCAAAACTTACTGCAGATGCAGCAGGTATACCAGTTTCTGATGTGTTATCTGCTAGTGTTCCTCTTGTAATCACAATGGGAGTGGTGACAACAACTGCAGCATTTTATCTTCTTAGAAAAGATATAAAATTAGGCAAACTATCTAGTGAGTACAAATTTGAGGAAATAAGTGATGAATCATTACATGTACATCATCTTTCTTCAAAGAAAATTAAGAGACTTTTAGCTTTGCTGATTTTAATACTTTTTGCAGTGGACATTGTTATAATGTATTTTTATAAATTACAGGGAGGAGATGCTACAGCTCTTATTGGAGGTACTGCTATATTTATATTGAGTTTAATTTCAATAATAACATATAAGAAAAATTCTTTAGAAAAAATTACAGATAATCTCGTTAAAGGACTTCAATTTGGTTTTAAGATATTTGGAATTGTTATACCTATAGCGGCTTTTTTTTATTTAGGAGATTCAGCTTTTATTGATATTTTTGGAAAGATACTTCCGGAGAATTCAAATGGGATAGTTAATGATTTAGGCGTTGCACTTTCAAATACTGTACCAATAAATTCTACAATTTCAGCTGGTACAGTAACAATAGTTGGTGCAATAACAGGCCTTGATGGATCAGGCTTTTCTGGAATATCTCTTGTAGGGTCCATTTCTAAAATCTTTTCTACTGCATTAGGAGGCGGAGTAGCAACATTAACAGCTCTAGGGCAGATAGCTGGAATATGGGTAGGCGGAGGAACTATAATACCTTGGGCAATAATACCAGTAGCAGCTATTTGCGGTGTAGATGCATTTGAGCTTGCAAAGAAGAATCTTAAACCAGTTATTATAGGTTTGGTAGTAACGACGATTGTAGCTATGATTATTATCTAGCTTAAAAAGTAAATGACAGCATTATTAGGAGCAGCAAAATAATGCTTAAAATGTTATATATATTTAATAAAAAATAGATGAGATGGCTCTATTAAATGCAAATTTATAGAGCCTTCTGTCAAAAGTATATTAAAAATGAAATGAATATATTTAAAAAAGTTGGATTATATGAAAAAATTAAATAAAAAACTAATTTTTATGAAAAAAATATTGTAATATAGAAGGTAGAGGTTAAAATAATAATTTAAATATGTAAATTTAAATTTTTTTGTAAAAGAAGAGGAATAATATATTTGGAAGCATTTAATAGAAATTAATACTATATATCTGAGATAAAATAAAAATTAAAAGATAAGAAGTGAATTAATATATTCATTTGATATGTTTTAGCACATGGAAAAGGGATGATAAGAGAAAAATGCAGTATATCTTAAAGAAAACAATTACGAAAAACATAAATTATCCTTTAGCAGCATTTTTATTAGTTATTATTATAGGCTCTATTACTTTATTTTGTAATCCAATTATTGGTATGGCGGATAATGGAGACTTTTATAGAGTAATAAGTTCTAATGGAGTATATGAATTAAATCCTAATGATAAGGATTTATATAATGGTTATTTTTATAAAAATTATGGTATATACAGATATAATAACGATAATGAAAAAATTTATACGTCAACTCAAGGTATATTTATTAAGGCTGGGATTTATATAAATCAAATATTTAATAAAAATTATATTTTTGATATAAGGCTCATGTCATGGATATTTTTACTTGCAGAAGCTGTAGGCATTTATTTAATTGTAAAAGTATTAATAAATGGAATTGCTGATGAGAAATATAAGATGATAATTACTTTAATAACGATTTTTATATTTTGCGATACAGGATATTTAGCTTATTATAATTCCTTTTATGGAGAAGCAGTAAACATAAGTTTCTTTTTATTAAGCATAGGAATCTTATTAAATATGATAGAGTTTAATAAATTCAATAAACTAAATATCCTATTATTTTCAATTTCTTCTTTCATATTCTTTGGAGCTAAGCAGCAGCTTGCACCAGTTGGAATTTTAATTGCAATTGTAATGTTAAGAATAGGCTTAAAAAGAAAAGAAAAAGTATTTAAGGGGCTGGCTGTAGCTTTATCAATTGGGTTTGTTATAAGTTCAATATTATTTTACAGGACAGTAAGTGGAGATTTTGAATATATAAATTTATATCATTCTATGAATAGAGGAATTTTGTTATATGAAGATAATCCAGATGAAGTTATGAGGTATTTTAATTTAAATGAACAGTATTCATTATTAAAAGACACAACCTTTTATGATAATGTAACACTAGTAGATTTATATGATAATAAGCTCATAGAAGATTATTATAAAAAATTTACTACAACTAAAATAATATCTTATTATGCTACCCATCCAAGAGCATTTTTTAAAGTATTAAAAATATCTTTTGATAATGCATATTCAATAAGACCTAATGCTATGGGGAATTATGAAAAAAGTGCAAATAGAGAATTTGGCGCAAAATCTTATTTTTTTGCGTTGTATAGTACTGTAAAGCAGAAAGTGTTTAGTTCAAATTTATTATTCTCACTTATTGCACTAATAATATATATATATGGAACTATCCGTAGATATATAAAGGGATATAAAAATAAGGATTATAATATTGTTTTTAAAGAAGAAGCTTATTTTTATATATTTTTAGTTGGCCTATCTCAAATAGTCATATCAGTGGTAGGTGCAGGCGATGCAGATTTAGCTAAGCACGTATTTATGTATAATATGAGTTTTGATTTAATTTTAATATATCTTATAAGTACAAAATTACAAAAAATACAGCAAAAGAAAAGTAAGGTGCTTAATTAAGGCAGATGTATTTGTTATTTTGTTGATTATGCCTAAAGGAGGGAGAGAAAAAAGTGGAACAAACAAACACGCGGAAAAAAATTGATATACTAATGACATTGCTTATAGCATATTTTTTTGCTTTATGTTTAAGTATTAAGGCGTTAGGTCTTGATGATTCTTTTGAAAATTACCTGATGATTGAATTTGTTATGATGATAGCACTGATAAGTTACTATAGCAATATTACATTAGCATTGGTGGTTACATTAGTAACAGATTTTGGGTATATGAGTTATAAATTATATTTTTATTTTAGTAACAATGTAAGTGTTGATATTAGTACATATTATTGGATTATTCTACTTCCAATTACAGCAGTTTTGGTGTCATTAGTATCTAGAAATATTGTTATATTGCAGAAAGAAAATGAAAGTTTACTCGATGAAAATTCTAAATTAGTCATGATTGATGAAGATACAAATATAAGAAATCAGAGAGCTCTTTTAATTGAACTGCCAATTTATATGAAAATGAGTATAAGGCATAAGGTACCTGTAACGCTATTTGTTGTAAGAATTAAATTTGCAGAAAAACTTAAAAGCATTTTAGGAAAAGAAGAGTATAAAGCTTTATTAATTCAAGCAAGTGAAGTTTTCGAAAAATCTTTAAGGGAAGAAGATATCAAATATTTAATAGATTATAGAACATTTGGATTCCTAACAATTACTGACATAGATGGAGCTAAGGTTGTAAAGGAAAGATTTAAAGAAAATGTTAGTAAATTTGATTTTTCAAAAGAATCTTTTTATAAAAATGTGAAAGTAGATATTCAAATAGGAAGCTATACTTTTGACAATTTAATAAATGATCCTTTGGAATTTATTAAATTGGCTGAAAAGGAATTAGAATATGATATACAAGAATAAAAGTTTTATATATAAGACAATAATAATTTTCATTTGTTTTATTATTATAAATTTTTTAATTGAAGGTACTAGAATCAATGCTTTGGAAACTAATAATGAGAGCTCACAAGCAAAAAGTGAAATTTATTTCTATCTTGATGATGTTACACCTTTTAATGATTTAAATAATTTAATAGATGAAGTAGATTATTTGAAAAATAATGGAATTAAATTTTTTGTAGAAGCATCACCAGTATTTATAAACGAAGATTTAAAAGCAATGGGAAGATTTGCAGAATGCTTAAGATATGCACAAGCAAGTGGAGGAAAAGTAATATTGAGGTTTCCAATAATAAACAATAAAGGTGCAAATGGTGAAACAATAAATGAGCAGCTAATTAATAATAAGATTAAAGCGGCTTTTGATAATTACACTAATTATTGGGTATATCCAGTAGGTATGAGTATTGATGAGTCATTACTTTATAATGAAGATTTAAAAAACGTCCTAAACTGTACAGATACTTTGTTTTTGAATTCTGATGATAATACTAATTTTAATTTAAATAATTATAATAATAAATCTTATAATAATATTATTCAAAAAATCAGTTTGGACGATTATATTAAGAATAATGAAGCTAATATATCAGAGAAAAGCGCATTGTGTGTAGAGAGTGACTGTTCCTTTGAGGAATTTAAAAACAATGTAAATAAAATTCTTAGTAAAGAAATTGTTCTTACTACAAATGATAAATTAAGCTCTTATATGAAATTTACTAATGAAGTAAAAAGCAATTCAAAAGGAATTTATTTTAATGATAAAGATGTAACTCAAGTTAGATTTATTAATGCAGAAGAATATGAAAGTGCATTTAATAAAGGAGAAAACAAAGAAGAAAATACAGTTAAAAAGGATTTGACATCGTCTAATAAGAGTTTAGAAATATTAAGCATAGTAGCAATATTAATATTTTTAATAATATTGTTATTCAGCAGAAAAATCGAAAGGAAAAGGTTTTTTAAATAAAAGATATGAGTATTGTAGATTATTTAGTTATGTATTCTTTAATAATAATATGGATAACAGTATTTATGAATGTAGTATTAGTCATATCTGGATATGTGTATTATTCGAAAATAAACAAAGAAAAAATGGATGAACAATTGGAAGAATATCCTTTTGTATCCATATTAGTTCCAGCTCATAATGAAGGCGTGGTTATTAGAAAGACGGTGATTTCATTATTAGAATTAGATTATCCAAAGGATAAATATGAAATAATAGTAGTCAATGATAATTCCAGTGATAATTCAGCAGAAATTTTACAGGAGATGCAAAAGGTTCATAAAGAAAGAAATTTAATAGTAATAAACACTGATAATATAATTGGAGGAAAAGGAAAATCTAATGCCTTAAATATTGGACTTGGAAAAAGTAAAGGTAAAGTTTTAGCTGTATATGATGCAGATAATACTCCAGATAAGAGAGCCTTAAAATATCTAGTACAAACTTTGGTAAAAGATGAAAGCTTAGGATCAGTAATTGGAAAATTTAGATGCAGAAATAAAGAAAGAAATTTGTTAACTAATTTTATCAATATAGAAACTCTTACATATCAGTGGATGGCACAAGCAGGGAGATGGAATCTGCTTAAATTATGCACTATCCCAGGAACTAATTTTGTTGTAAGAAGAGAAATAATGGAAGGAATGGGTGGCTGGGATACGAAGGCTATAACAGAAGATACAGAGGTGAGCTTTAGAATTTATAGAATGGGGTATAAGATAAAATTTATGCCTCTTGCCGTAACTTATGAGCAGGAGCCTCAAACTGTTAAGGTATGGTTTAGGCAGAGAAATAGATGGGTGAAAGGAAATATATATGTAGTAATAAAAAATTTAAAATATTTATTTAGTTCGAAAGCTGATGTCACGCGATTTGACATATTATATTACACTTTAGTTTATTTTTTCTTTTTATCTGCAAGTGTAATATCAGATACTATATTCATACTTGGTGGAGCTAATTTAATTCAAATACATATTGGAGGATATGAAGCAATTTTATGGCTTATGGCACTATTGGTTTTTATCTTATCCGTAATGGTAGCAATTTCGACCGAAAAAGGAGAATTAAATTTTAAGAACGTGTTAATTATATTATTAAGCTATTTCACTTATTGTAAAATGTGGGCTATAGTATCCGTAGCTGGATTTTATAATTATTTAAGAGATATTGTTTTTAAAAGAGAAACAAAATGGTATAAGACAGAAAGATTTTCATAGGGGGGAATACAGTGAAAAAAATTATTATAAATACTATGAATATTTTACTCTTAGTAATAGTCTTTTCTTTAAATATAATAGTAGGAGTTTCAGCAGCACCTAAAGGAAACAATACAACAGAACAAAATGCAAGCAGTAAGACTTATAATTTTAATAATGATGTAATTTTTAGTGGAGCATTTTCAAGCCATAGTACTTATTTTGATATAGATGAGTGGTGGAAAAATACAAAAGTAACGGCAGAAATTAATTTTAGCATAAATCAATTAATTGTTGCAGATCAAGAAGCATACATAAAGTTATCAGTTAACGGAACACCTTTTTATTCACAAAAAATAATATATAAAAATGATTTAGAAGAACAAAAAATAAATGTTTCTATACCTGATAATATTTTAAAAAGCGGCTCAAATGAGTTAAAAGTAGAGACATATTTAAGGCCTTCCGATGAAGCATGTAAAGATGATGTTAATCTTGCTAATTGGTTTGTAATAAAAAAGAGCAGCAATGTAAAAGCAACATTTAATAATATTATTTCTGATAATAAAATATCTAATTTTCCATATCCATTTTTAAAAAATCAAGATAACACTTATGATTCAGATGATTTATCAATTATAATCCCTGATAATTATAGTGATGGAGAGTTAAGTGCAGCATTTATTTTAAATTCATATTTAGAAAAGTTAAATGATACATATAAAAATAAAATAAGTATATTAAAATATAGTGATTTTGCCAAAAAAGAGAACACAAATAGTATTTATATTGGAGGCTATAATAGCTTTCAAAATGAATTTAATATGCAAGGCAATGAAAGTAGTAATTGCCTTATAAAGCTGTTAAATTCATCATATTCAAAAAATGAAAATGTTAAAACTATGGTAATTTTATGTGATAATGATGATAATTTAATAAAAGGAATCAAAACCTTACAAAATAGTGATTTAGTATTTCAACTAAATAGTGATACCTATAATGTAACCAGTGATTTAAAAGCAGAAACTATGCCAGATACTAATACAAGTGGAAAAGTCACTTTTAAAGACATGGGAATCAATGAAATACAATTAGCAGGTCCTTTTAGAAGAGAATCAACTATAAGTTATAGCATTCCTAAAAATAGAATTTTTTCTCAAAGTGATAAGATTAAGCTATTCATGAGATACTCTAATAATCTTGATTTTGATAAATCTTTAGTTACTATTTATATAAATAATACACCAATAGGCAGTAAAAAGTTAGAAGAAGCTAAATGTTCACAGGATGAGATAGAACTAAATTTGCCGAGTGATGTTAGTAATACAAATTATTTAGATATAAAAGTTGCTTTTGACTTAGAACAAAAAAATACTTATTGTGAAAAAAGAGAGGAAGAAACTCCATGGGCTTTGGTAACAGGAGATTCCTATTTATATATTGGGAATAACACTATAAATGAATATTATTTTTCTAGTTATGGTGCTCCATTTGTGAAAGATGGAATGTTTAACGATACAGCAATGATTGTACCTGATAAGTTAAGCTCTGAGGAAATAAATTCTTTAGGAAAAGTTGTAGGATACTTAGGGAAAGATGTTTCGTATAATAATGGAGATTTTAAAGTCGTTAGAAGCTCAAATGTAACTGATGATGATAAAAAGAAAAATATAATTATTTATGGAACTCCTCAAACAAACAATTTGATTACAGCTATAAATGATCAGCTATGGTTTAAATATGATGAAAATTACTCTAAACTTTTATCAAATGAAAAACTGGAGTTAACAGATCCTTTTAGCTCAAAAATTGCTGATTTTCAATTTGATATATCTAAGTTTGATAGTCAAAAAGCTATGCTTGTATTAACATCACCAGATAGCGAGATATTAAAAGATTCATTAACTTATTTAAGCTCAACTGAAATGATTTCAAAACTTAATGGAGATTGTGCAATAATAGATGAAAATGGTGATATTAAAACATATAAAATGAAAAAAGAAACTTCAAAGCCCGCTTATGAAAAAATTGAAGCTTTAAGTGGTAACGCTAAGGCATTACTTATAATTACAGGATTATTTGTAGTATTTGCAGTAAGCGCTGCCGCATTGTATTTCTTTAAGAATAGGAAAAGGAAATAAACAAATCAAAAACTTGATTCATTACTTGTAATTTTTAGAGTAAGTAAATTAATAAAGAACCCATATATAGGCTTATATATAGAATAATTATCTATTTAAGTTAAACTTTTGTGTGTATCTATGCTAGAAATCATATATATTTTTGTGAAACAGGCATTTGAAATTGAGCTGCTAAAAGTTCTTAATGTGAGCTTGTCCCATTTGCTGCTTGTCATGAACTTGTTTCGGGAACATGCAGAAATGGGTGCATGCTCACATTTAGAACTTTCAGCGAAAATTTCACAAGTCCTGCGGAATAAAAATGTATGTGATTTCGGTAAGTTACCATATAAGTTTAATTTTAAAGTTGGATATCTATAGTATAAGAATACCAAATCTTTAACTTTTTTGTTCTATATAATGTTTACATAAAAGTTTTTTGTTAAATTTTTATGGCTCTCCAACAGGCTTCTATAGCCTGTTTTATTTCTACTTCGCTTAATGGATATTTATTATGTAAATGGCCTTTAACAACAGATATAATCAACCCAGGAGCTATCTGACAGCACATCATTAAATTCATTTCTCTAATAATTCCTTGCTTTTGCCCTTCAAGTATAATTGAAAAAAATTCATTCATTGCAGGGGCAGTTGTGTTTTTTAACTCTTCAGATATACATGGCGAATTATAGTGATTTTCAATAAATTGTAATTCTTTTGGATAATGGATTGCAAAATCTGCAATTCTATTTAAAAGAAACTTAAATCTTTCATATAATGTTTCTGTAGGATCGTAATTTTCTATCATAAATTCTGACATATGAATTGCTATAGCTTTGTATAGTTCATTTACTAGTTCTTCCTTATTTTTAAAATAGTTATAAACAGTTCCGGATCCAACATTTGCTCGTTTAAAAATTTTTGCAAATGTAACAGATTGCAAACCTTCTTCAGTAATTAAATCGAGAGTTGACATTAAAATGTCATCACGTTTTCCCATTTCATTCACCTCTAGTACTATGGAATTTTTATTCTAATTAATTTTATATTTTTTTTATTTTGATGTCAATTATAGATATATATATTCCAAAAAAATGCTTTTATAGTTGCAAAAATTAAGCAGTATAATAAAGCATAATATTAAAAACAACTACCAAACGGTATATAAGTTCCAAATGTATTAGAAAATATATAATTTAAATTAGAAAATGAGCATTTAAGTTAAAAAGATTGGAATGAATATTCCGAAATTTATTGACATTATTAATAGATGTATTTATAATTTTGTTTAGAATATATATTCCAAAACACAAAACATATTAACGTTTATTTATAAAAAAAGTCAAAGAACAATTAAATAAATTTAAATTAATATAGAGGAGAGAAATAAACATGAGAAAATTATCAGATATAACTAAAATTGGAAATATGACTTTGAAAAATCGTTTTATAAGTTCAGCCATAGGTGATTTTACTGGTGAAGGCCGTATTAATGAGAAAATTATTGAAAAATATGAAACTTTAGCAGAAGGTGGCGTAGGAACAATTATTACTGGAGTTACACTAGTAGATGAAGTAGAAAAGTCATTTCCTATATTATCTATATATGATGATTCATTTATTGAGGATTTAAAAACGTTAACGGATAAAGTTCACTCTCATGGGGCTAATTTCATATCTCAATTAGTATATATAGGATCCCATGTTATGGGAGATGTGGGGGAGAGAGAGGTTTTTGGACCAAGTGCTGTAGAAAACTTAAATACAAAGGTTGTTCCAAGAGAAATGAATATTAATGAAATAAAAGCTGTTCAAGAAAAATTTGCAGAGGCGGCACTTAGAGCTAAAAAGTCAGGATTTGATGGTATTGAAATTCATGCTGCTCATGGATTTCTTTTAAATCAGTTTATTACACCTTATTATAATCGTAGAAATGATATTTATGGTGGGTCTATAGAAAACAGAGCAAGGATGCTCCTTGAAACATATTCGGCAGTTAGAAAAGCAGTTGGATCTGAATATCCAATTTGGGTTAAAGTCAATAGTGTGGATGGATTTGAAGGAGGATTAACTTTAGATGATTGTCTTTATGTATGTAAGGAATTAACAAGACTTGGTGCAGATGCAATAGAGGTAAGTGGCAACTTTATGGCATTATCCTCAAGTAAAGAAATTTATTTCAAAAAAGAAGCAGCTGCGATAGCTAAAGAAAATAATGTTGCTGTTATAGTTACTGGAGGAAATCGTAACTTTAAAGAAATGGAAGAGTTGCTAAACAATACAGAAATTGAGTACTTTGGTATGGCAAGACCTTTTATTTCAGAACCGGATCTTATAAATAAGTATGAGAAAGAGAATATAACTAAAACAAAGTGTGTTAGCTGCAATCAATGTACTAATCCTAGTAACGGTGGTAGATGTATCTTAAACAAATAAAGTTTAACTATAGAGTAAAATAGTGCTATTGAAACAAAACAATCCAAGGAAAATTTTATCCTTGGATTGTTTCATTTTAAAGATTTAATTACTGAAAGTAGAAATGAAAACACAATGGATTAGTAGGACTTGTAGCATCAAGAAGAACTCCTTATGTTAAATGAAGAATACATGAGGTATATGGGAGAATTACAGATATTAAAAACTAATCAGAAGGCGGATCATAGGACAAATGTTGTAGTGTTGCAGAAAATTATGTTCATATGCTTAAGTATATAGATGGTGGCAAAAAATTTTATTTTAATATAAAATAAATGTAAAGCCAAAATGAGATTTAATAAAGAGACAGAAGAAAAATTAATTTCTACGAGAAAAGCAGTTAAAGAATTAAAAAATAGACAATAATTAATATAAAACTTACTATCAATTAAAGGAATAATACTGGAGGTACAAATAAGTATGGCCATATTGGAAATGTGTGTTGGAAATTATGAGGATGCTGTTTCAGCTGCTCATAGAGGGGCAGATAGAATAGAGTTATGTGATAATTTGTTAGAAGATGGAACTACTCCAAGCTTCGGAACAATTAAAAAGACTATAGAAAAATTAAATATTCCTGTAATGGTTATTATAAGGCCGCGTGGAGGAAAATTTGTATATACAGAAGATGAAGCAGAAATAATGAAATATGATATAGAAATGTGCAAAAAACTTGGAGCTTATGGAGTGGTGATTGGAGCAATAAAAAATTGTATGGTAGATAAAAGACTTATTAAGGAATTAGTACAATTGGCTAAACCTATGAGCATAACTTTTCATATGGCATTTGATGAAGTAGAAGATAAGTTTGAAGCAGTTGATGAATTAATAGAGCTTGGTGTAGATAGAATACTTACAAAAGGTGGAGCTAAAGATGCTATGTCTGGTAAAGATATCTTAAAAGAGTTAATTGATTATGCTGATGGAAGAATTTCAATTATGCCAGGAAAAGGTGTAAATAAGGAAAACAGAGATTTTCTTTTGGAGTATACAGGTGCGGATGAAATACATGGCAGTAAGATAGTTTAATTAAAAAATGCTTTTAATAATTGGTATAATATAAAGTATATATGAAAGTTTTAAATTGATGATTACGGTATGAAAGGCTAGAAGAAAATGAATAATTCAACTGAAACAAGAGAAATTTTATCTAATAAAAGAAAGTTAAAAATAAGTGTAGTATTATTTTTAGTCAGTGCTGCACTATTTCTTATGTCAAGATACATAGATAATTTTTCAGATTTGTACTATAAATATATTTATATAATAGTACTTAATACTATTCCAAGAGTATTTTCGCTAATTCCCTTTTCAGTATATGAGATAATACTATATGGTTTTTCAATATTTATTTTAGTTAGATTAATAAGGTGTATTTATCTTGGCATAACCAAAAAACTTTCGTTTAAGAAAATTATTATAAGAGCAACAAGTAATTTTTTGATTTATGTATCAGCTTTTTTGTTTTTAAATATGATAGCTTTAGGTGTTAACTCTTTTAGAACGGATTTTGTTACTTTAACAAATTTGAAGGTTAGTAATAATTCAGACGAGGAAAGGCTTATTGAGATTTGCGAACGTTTTAAAGATAAGCTTAATGAATTAGATGGAAAGATACAAAAGGATCAAAATGGATTTTTAAAATTGGATACTAATGTAAGGCAGGAAGGAAGAGATAATATGAAAAATTTGGGTAAGACTTACTCGTTTCTTCAAGGCTATTATCCTATTCCTAAGCCATATATTTTTTCTAAGGTAATGTCTTATCAACTATTAGAAGGAGAGACAAATTTTACTCTTGAAGCTAACTATAATAATGATATGCCACAAGTCGATATTCCAAGTACTATTTGCCATGAACTAAGTCATGTAAAAGGATTTATAAATGAATATGAAGCAAATTATATAAGCTTCCTCGCATGTATTAATTCAAATAGTTACGAATATCAATATAGTGGGTATTTTATGGCATATTCTTATTGCATGAGTGATTTATATTATTCTAACTTAGATGCTTTCAAAAAAATAAATGGTGAGCTTTCTGACAATGTGAAGCTGGAGCTAAAAAATGAAGCCTTATTTTGGGATAACTACAGAGGTGGAATATCAGATTTATACGACAATGTGTATGATAAGATACTAAAAGCGGGTGGCCAGGAAGATGGTATCAGAAGTTACAATGTTGTTGTGAAATTGTTAATGGCAGGATATGGAGATCAATTTGAATAATTTTTTTAGGGTAATAATTTAACTAGTATAATTATAAATATAATAAAATAGCATTTTAAGAAAATTGAAAATTTTCATAAATAAAAACCATGCATGGAAAAGTACTTATACCTTTGTAATGCATGGTTTTATGTGTTTTTTGCAGTTTTCTCAGCAGATTAAATTAACTGAGAATTACGCGTGATTGTTTGTTCCAGGTTGTGAGATGTTTTTAAGTGCATTCTCTGCATTATCTTGAAGATTAGGTTCGACTGAAATATCTCCAAGAGCTACTATTCCTACAAGATTATTATTTTCTACAATAGGAAGTCTTCTTATCTGCTCGTCACTCATTATTTTTGCAGCATCGTGAACATCCATTTCAGGACGTCCTGTAACAGGATTAGAACTCATAACATCACATATTTTTTGCTGGCTTGTGTTTGCTCCGGATGCTACAGAATTTAAGGTAATATCTCTATCTGTAACAATTCCAACTAATTTTTGTTGTTCACATACAGGTATTGAACCAACATCAAACTGCTTCATCATTTGAGCAGCTCTTTCAACAGAATCCTTTGAATTTAAGCTTACTATATCTTTTGACATTATATCTTTTACTAACATAATATCACCTCCCAAAATATATTTCCCACTAAATTCACTTTTTATTTATATAATTTTTCGTTCTTTGAAACTCCTAATTCATCTGTAAGACTAAAATCACTAAACCATAATATAAAATTTACAATTTAATAAGTAATTCACTTAAATTAACAATAGCATAATTAAATGTTAATAATGAAGTGATATAGTGACAATAGAAATAAGATAGGAGGAATTTATATTATGAGGCTTGTTATATTAGGAGATTTTCATTATTCATCTCTTGAAGAAATGGATACGGAGAAGGATAAGCAGATATTTGATATTAGAGATAAGTATTATGAAAAGGTGATATATAACTTTTTAAAAACTAAAGGTGATTATCATATATCTTTAGGTGACTTAACTAATTATGGTAATAAACAAGAACTGGAATATGTATGCAGTGCAATGAAAAATAAAGGAGTTAACTTTATTCATGTACTAGGAAATCATGATAGCTATAGCTTATCAAAAAATGATATTTTAAGTATTACAAAGCAAGAAAGATATTTTTCTATATGTGAAGATAATAGTATAATGATTTTTATTGATTCAACTCTTGAAACAAATCATGAGCGCTGGGCAGGATATATGGACGAGGTACAGCTTCAGTGGCTTAAAAATGAAATCATACATTCAACAGATAAGACAATTCTTATTTTTTCCCATCATCCAGTCTACGGAACTACAACTTTCTCAAAAGATGAAAATTTATATATAGAACAAATTGAAGAGTTAAATAGAATTTTAGCTTTGCATAAAGGGCGTGGAATATTTTTTTGTGGCCATAATCATGCTAATTCTATATGTAAAAGAGATAACTGGTATTTTGTTCAGACAGCAGCTACTTTAGACATTAATGCATTTAGAGTGGTTGACATTTATGATGACAAAATAAAGCTTGATTACAAGGAAGTAGACAATGTAAGTGAGCTTTCTAAAAATCTAGGATCTAATATGCTTCACTTTTCACTTAAGGACAATGCAGTAGGAAATGAAGAGGATAGAAGATTAGAAATTTTAAATGATGTGATAATTAGTTCATAAAACTGAAGTTGATAAGCTGGAAAAAGACATTAGTGCAATATTAAGCAAAGAAGCTTGGAATCCACTTCAATTTTCCTTGACATAGACCTTGCTCGAAGTATTATGATAATATTGTATAAAATAAATTTATTTGTGTAATGCATGAAATATATGTAAGCAAAATAAATTTATTGGGTATGATATAGAACATAAAATGTATTGAGGAGTGTGTTAGTTAATGGAGAATTTTGAATTTTATACACCAACTAAAGTAGTTTTTGGAAAAGGCGCAGAGATGCAGGTAGGTGCTCTTGTGAAGGCCCAAAACTGTAAGAAAGTATTAGTGCATTTTGGTGGAAATAGTGCAAAGAAATCAGGACTTTTAGACAGAGTTTTTGAATCTTTAAAAAGAGAAGACATTGATTATATAAGTTTAGGAGGCGTAGTTCCAAATCCTAGACTTTCAAAAGTATATGAAGGTATCGAGCTATGCAAAAAGGAAGGCGTTGATTTTATATTAGCTGTTGGTGGAGGCAGTGTTATTGATTCTGCTAAAGCAATAGGATATGGAATGGCAAATGACTGTGATGTGTGGGATATATATACTAGAAAAGTAGAGGTTACTGGCTGTCTGCCAATTGGTGTAATATTGACTATTTCAGCAGCTGGAAGTGAAATGAGCGATTCATCAGTAATTACAAACGAAGACGGATGGCTAAAGAGAGGCTTTAATAGCAATTACTCACGCTGCAAATTTGCTATTATGAATCCAGAACTTACTTATACATTATCTAAATATCAAACAGCAAGTGGTGCGGTAGATATTTTGATGCATACAATGGAACGTTATTTTACTCAATCGAAAAGCATGGAAATTACAGATAACATTAGTGAAAGTCTAATGAGGACAGTAATTAATAATGCAAAGATACTGATGACAGAACCTAAAAATTATGATGCTCGTGCTGAAATCATGTGGTCAGGAAGTCTTTCACATAATGGTTTAACTGGATGTGGGTCTATTGGAGACTGGGCATGTCATCAGCTTGAACATGAACTTGGAGGTATGTTTGATGTAGCTCATGGAGCTGGGCTTGCAGCAGTATGGGGAAGCTGGGCTAGATATGTATATAAGAGTAATGTTACACGTTTTGCACAATTTGCTGTAAATGTAATGGGAGTATCGAATGATTTCCGTAATCCTGAGAAAGTGGCTTTAGAAGGAATTAAAGCAATGGAAAACTTTTATCATCAAATTGATATGCCAACTTCAATAAGTGAGCTTGGAGTTAGATTAACAGATGAGCAAATTGATGAATTATCGTATAAATGCAGTTTTAAGAATACAAGAACTATTGGATCGTTTAAGCAGCTTAATACTGAAGATATGAAAGATATTTATGTTATGGCTAGATGATTTTAGAGTCATGTTAAAACTTTCTTTCATGAAAAATTTAATACACAGGAAAATGTTTATAATACTAAGAAAATAAAAAGATAATTAAGTTAATCATAACTATGAGTTAATTTTGTAAAGAAAAAGTGAAAATATATTTACAAGATAGAAAAGTAGATATACAATGTCATTAATATATTAAGTAATGGTGCTTAGAAAGAATTAGTTCTTTTTGGGCACCATTTTTTTGTGTATTGATTAAATAATTTTGTAGGAATATTATTTAATAAGCTTATATGAAATTCAATATAAAAGACAATGGTGTCAGGTATTAATTTGCATCATTGTCTTCTTTTTTATTTTAGGAGGTGAAAATATATCTTACAAAGTCAGATATATAGTATAGGAGTTGATATTGGGACATCGACAACGGAAGTCATAGTTAGTAAGTTAAAGCTCAAAAACATTTTAAGTTCTTCATTAATAAGGGAAACAGTAATTGATGGAAAGGAAATAATCTACAAAAGTCCTATTGAATTTACACCTTTATTAGATGAGGTAACTATTAATTTTAGTAAAGTCAAAGAGATTGTCGCTAAGGCTATTAAATCAAGCGGAATAGAAAAAAATAAGATATCAACTGGAGCTGTAATTATAACTGGAGAAACTGCGAGAAAAGAAAATGCAGCAGAAGTATCTAATAGCCTTTCGGAGTTCCTAGGGGATTTTGTAGTAGCAACTGCAGGCCCTAAACTTGAGTCATTACTTGCAGGTTTTGGTTCAGGTGCTTGTGATATGTCAAAGGAGCTGAACAGAAGAATAATAAATCTTGATATTGGAGGCGGGACAACTAACGTAGCAATTTTCAACTGTGGTGAATGTGAAGAAACCTTTGCATTAGATATTGGGGGAAGACTTATAAAGTTTGATAATGAGGGTAAAGTAATCTATATTTCAAAAAGAATTAAATTTCTAATAAGGAGATTGAATTTAAAGATTGAAATAGGAAAATTGGCAGAATTAAGAGAGCTAGAACTTTTATGCAAAAAGTTAGCACAAGGTTTATTAGAGGCTTGCTCTTTAAAAGAAATAGGAGAGGATACTGAAAGACTATTTATATGTGAAGGCTTTCAAGGAATTAAAGCAGATTATATAAGTTTTTCAGGAGGAATAGGGGAGTATATAGGGGAGGTAAATACAGAACTTTGTTTTAAGGAAGCTTTAAAGCATGAAGATATAGGAGTGCTTCTAGGAAATTGTATAAGCATGGAGTTTGAAAAGTATAAGAACTTTATAGTATTGCCAAGAGAAAAGATAAGGGCAACAGTAATTGGAGCAGGAAATCATTCAATGACAATAAGTGGCAGCACCATAGCTTTTGATAAATCAGTACTACCACTTAAAAATATACCTATATTAAAGCCATTTTACAAAGAAGAGAAATTAAATGAAATATATGCTCAAGGAATTAAAAAAATTAGTATATATGAAGAATCTCCAATTGCAATTTCTATTATAGGACCTAAGAGTCCAAGTTATGAAGAGCTTAAGATAATTGGAAATCAAATAATAAAGTTGTATGAAGAAATTGATGGACCAATAATCGTAATTTTAGAAAATGATTTTGGAAAAGCTCTTGGGCAGATAATTTCCTTAAATTTAAAAGAGAAAAGAGAAGTTATATGTATAGATAAAATATCTACAAAGAATGGAGACTATATGGATATAGGTCTGCCTATAGGTGATGCGATTCCTGTAGTCATAAAGACATTAATTTATAACTGCTAAGTTAAATATTTAAAAAGATAACTATGAAACTATTTATGTATGAAAGAATTTAACTATAAAAATACAAAAATACTTAATTATTAATATATTTAACTATAAAAATATAAAAGTATTTAACTATTAATAAATTTAAATATAAAAATTTATTAATAGTTTACTATGAAAATATAAAAAAAGAAAAATATATAAATATTTATAGTAAACATCAGGCTTTAAGGGATTTTTGTGCATAAAATTTTTTAACAGCTTTGAATGTTTTAAGGAATAATCAATTAATTTTATTCTATAAATTTTAAATTAATCTGTTAATTTGAATAAATATATGGAGAGTGATAAAGATGAATAGTGAATTAAAGAAGACTTTAAAACCAATACAGCTTTGGGGAATAATAGTTGGAATGGTTATATCGGGAATGTATTGCGGATGGAATTATGCATTGGACTTTACAAGTCCAGTTGGATTTATAGTAGCAATTTTAATAGTTACAGTTTTTTATACTACATTTATGTTTAGTTATGCAGAGCTTTCTACTGCGATTCCTCATGCGGGAGGACCTTCAGAATATGCATCAAGGGCTCTTGGAAAGTTTGGCGGCTTTTTTGCTGGTTTTTCATGCTTAGTTGAATTTTTATTTGCAACACCAGCAATAGCTTTGTCAATAGGTGCATACATTAATTTCCTAGTTCCAGAGGTCCCAGCAGTTATAGCAGCCATAATCGCTTATGCAATATTTGTAATTATAAATTGCCTTGGAATTGAAGCAGCAGCTAAAGTTGAACTTACTGTTACTATTATTGCTATAGCAGGATTAATATTATTTGTAGGAGCAGGTGCGCCACATATCGAGATGAGTAATATTTTTGGCGGTGATATTTTCAAAGGCGGCTTCAGTGGAATTTTTGGTGCAATACCATTTGCAATTTGGTTTTATTTAGCTGTTGAAGGAGGAGCAATGTCAGCTGAAGAATGTGAAAATCCTAAAAGAGATATACCTAAAGGTTTTATTTTAGGGATAGCTACTCTTGTAGTATTAGCGCTTGCAACTTTCTTTGTAACAGCTGGGACAACAGACGCCGGAACTATAAGTTCATCAGATTCACCACTACCTACAGCCTTAGAGGGAATATATGGAGCAGGGCTTCTATCAAATGCAATGAGCTTCATAGGATTATTTGGTCTTATTGCAAGTCTTCATGGAATAATTATAGGATATTCAAGACAAGGATTTGCAATGTCAAGAGCTGGATATTTGCCAAAATTCTTGTCAAAGACAAATTCTAAAGGGGCACCAGTGCATTCTATAGTTATAATGAGTTTAATTGGAATGATATTTGTTTTAACAGGACAAACTGCTGTAATCATTGTTATATCATCCTTTGGAGCTGTTGCATTATATATAATAAGTATGATTTCTTTATTTATTTTAAGAAGCAGAGAGCCAGAACTTAACAGACCTTTTAAAGTTGCTTATCCTATTGTACCTGCTGTAGCAATTATAATAGCATTCATATTTTTAGTTGCATTAATTATTTCGAATTTTTCTACTGTCCTATGGGTAGTTGGGGCTTATGCTTTAGCAATAATTTATTATTTTGTATATTCAAAGGTTAGTGGAACCAGTGTACAAGAACAGCTTGATGGAGAAACTATATAAAGTTATAAGTTACAAGTTACAAGGTGCAGGTTAAATTTCTAAAGGAATTTTGATTTAATAATATAGAAGCCTTTGGCTTTTATTCATGATCTATCATTTATGATATCTTGTGATTTGCTACTTGTCACTAAGTGAAGGAGAGACAGATATGATTTTAAAAACAGCGCTTTTTGGAAAGGTATATAATTTCAAAGATGTAAAGGAAGTTCTTGCAAAGGCAAATGAAGAAAAATCTGGAGACAGACTTGCAGGAATTATAGCAAATTCAACTGAAGAACGAGTTGCAGCAAAAATTGTACTTTCAGAGCTTACTATAGGAGATTTAAGAAACAATCCTGTGGTAGATTATGAAAAAGACGAAATCACTAGAGTTATTCAAGATGGAGTAAATGAAGAAGTTTTTAATAATATTAAAGGAATGACAATAGGTGAATTTAGGGAATTTCTCTTAGCAAAAGATGGAGATAAAATTAAAGGAGTAAGAGATGGGTTAACTTCAGAAGTTATAGCAGGCGTAGCTAAACTTATGAGTAATATGGATCTTATATGTGCATCAAGAAAGCTTGTAAATACTGCTACTTGTAATACCACTATTGGAAAGAGCGGAACACTTTCAGCAAGACTTCAGCCAAATCATCCAACAGACAGCCTTGAAGGCATAATGGCTTCTGTTATGGAAGGAGTAAGTTATGGAGTAGGCGATGCTGTAATTGGTCTTAATCCAGCAGTAGATACCATTGACAGTGTATATAATATATTAAAGGCATTTAAAGACTTCATGAATAAGTTTAAAATACCAACTCAAAATTGCGTTTTAGCTCATGTTACAACTCAAATGGAAGCTTTAAAGAAGGGGACACCAATAGATTTAATGTTTCAAAGTATAGCTGGCTCGGAAATTTCAAATAGGGGCTTTGGAATAACAGTTTCACTTTTAGACGAAGCTTATGCACTT
>JAEZKY010000272.1 GCA_023435985.1 Bacillota bacterium
TGATCTGTAGTAATTTTATCTCCTGCGAGGAAAATATCTAATGTTTTAGATATGTTATCCCTATCTGCATCTAAAGTTCCATTAGCTTTCTCAGTGTTAATTCTACTTGTTAAAATTTTTCCTAATAGTTCTTGTAGTGTTGTCATTTAAATCATTTCCTTTCATATATAAATTTTTATAAACTTGTTGTTTCAGTAGCTTCTTTTTCTATAATATAATTCTGTAGATCTGCTACTTGCTGTTTTAAGTTATCCATTTCTGATACTGGAATCTCTTCATATACTGGTACATTCGGAGTTACACTTGTATTTATACTTTTTAAAATCTTTCCTTCTGTAATTTGTACTTCTAAATAATTTAAACCACCTTGTGGTAGTATATAACTTCCTGTTATTTGTAAATATATATATCCTGTATTATCATAAATTATTAAAGTATTCATCAATACCACTTTCCTTTCATTTATAAAATTTATCCTATGGCATACCAAGTATATGTTCCACCACCATATGCCGGTAAAAGAAAACCACCACTATTAACATATGCTGGCGAGCTTAAAGCTAATGAAGTAGTTGAATTATTACCTTTACTCATATTAAAACTAGCAACCTTTATAGGATTTTGTGATGCTGAACTATAGATAGTAAGATAATCATAATTAAAATTGTCATAACATTGTAAAATTATTAAATTAGGTGTAAAAGATAATCCTGAAACAATTATATAATAAGAAAATGTACTATATCCACTTCCATTAGAATAAGTAAAATTATTATAACCAGCTGTTGCTGTTACTGTATTTGTAGCAAATTTTCTTCCACCTAAACTTTCTATTGTTGCGCTTCCTTGTATTTCAAATATATTCGCTGTACTTATAATATTACTAGAAACCAAATCTGAATCTCCTAAAATAACTTGATTTCCACTTAAATATTGACCTAAAGGAATTGTTTGGTTTACTGTACTTGGATTATATGTCTGAGCACCTTTACTTGGAATAGTTCCAGTTATTTGCCCTGCATCTGTCGTTACAGTATATGGACTTAGCACTTTATCGGCTGTTGCGTTTCCACCACCTCCCTTACCCAATACAATAAAATTTGTGCCATTATAGCATAATTGATATGGTAATCCAGCCTTTAAGCCTCCACTAGTAATAGCATTACCTAAACTATCTAATATAGGTTTAGCACCAAGACCATTTATATTGAGTGTACTTCCTCCTGTACTTGCTGTTCCTATTTTTACACGGACTGTTAACCCTTCCGTATATGCTGTAATCTTATCATTAGTTGCAGTATAAGTATTAGTTCCGCTTGTAGTACCACAATAATAAATTCTATCTTGCGCCATGTCTGACAATTGCGCAGTAATATCAGTTCTTAATTGTTCCACATCTGATTTCTTAGCAAATATAATTGTTGGATCTATTTTAAGAGTTATACTTTCAGTATTAGATACTGCCAATATTAAATTTAGAAGCAGCTCTTTAGTACTACCATCAGCAATAACTGGTTTATATGTTTCAGCACATTTACATATACCTAACATATTTCCTTCTTCATCAAATGCTCCATACTCGCGAATTGTAAACCCTCCAGCATCTGAAGGAATCATAACTTCAATATGAATCCAGTTCGGATTATTTTCATCAATCTCAACATGATTTATATTTCCTTGCCAAACTGTATTTTTTAAGTCATTCTGATCTTCTGTTGGTTCATAGTAAGTTCCACCACCATCTCCAACTTTCATTGTTACAAAATTTACTTTACTTCCAAGACCTATACTATTAGCTATCTTCGCTTTACCTATATTGGTTAAAATACTATAAAATTTTTCTGCCATTAACTTACCTCCTTCGGATATGTGTTTATGTTCTCTAAACTAGAAGGTTGAAATGTTGGCATGTAGTAATCCAGTTTAGATTCTATATCATTTGGTGTCCATGGATAAGTGTTGACCACTTCACCATCAAAACCTATAAATCCCATGTAAATATTTGATTGAGCTGTTGCTTTTAATTCATAATCAACTCCTAAATGTGCCGGCTTTAAATCTTCTATTATTTCCATTAAATCTTCTAAGAAATTATGAAAACCACTATAGCTTTCTAGAATTAATTCAAAATAATATTCAGCGCTATGCTCTATAACATTGGTATTATCTACAAAGCTATTACATATTTCTTTAATAACTCCTTTTGTAGTTGTTCTCGTACCTCTTTTTCTAGCTAAAGCCCTGCTTCTTCTATTTTCTAAAGTATCAGTTAACTTTGTTGTGATTCCATACTCCTCTTCCCAATCATCTAATCCCCAGGTAGCTTTTTTTATAACACATTGATTAATTGTATCTTTTATATTGGCATTAATATCATCATGTTTAACCTGTTGTACATCTAATACTTGAGAAAGTATTTTATTACATACTGAAGGTGATATATAGTCTTTAAGCTTCATTACATATCACCTCACCTAAAACAGGTATTTGATTATCAGTTATGGGAATATTAACATTTGAACCATTTATAGATACGCTAATACAATCATCAACTCCAACCCCACTTAATATAAGAGCACCTATTTTCATTATACTTATCTCTTTCACTTTTTTTGTTGCCGATGCAACACTTTTTAAATAGTCCAATAGTACATTTGTTATATTAGTTTTCAACGTATTCAAATCATAGGTGGATGAATCATATTCTAATAATGCAGTAATATTTAAAGCTAATTCCTCAACAGATACAACTGTTATTGTAGGTCCAATAGGTCTCTCCTCTTCTATGTGATCATAAACTGCTTTTATTAAATCCTCTGAAGCTGCTCTATAATTGCTATTAGCTATAACAACTTTTACAGTTCCATTTCCATTTAATCCATTGTTTTTATCCCATAATGGATATACCTGAACACTTCCAACTCCATCAACTTCAAGAGCCCAATTCATATAATGATACTTGTTTCCGCTAGTAGCTGGTGTCCTTACTTTTAGAGAATATCTTTCATATAATGCTTCGTAAGTTTCATCATCATATCCGCTGGTAACCTTTTCTTCATTTGTTACTGATAAAATGCCTTCATACTTAACTGGAATTGTATTAATCTCCCCAATATCCACGTTATATTTACTACCTTTAGCACTAGCAGTTATCGATACATAACCTGTGCCATTAGTATCTAAAACAACATCTGATTGGGTTATATAAGTTAATCCAAGTTGTGTTGATACTAAAGAACCAATTGGAAACTTATAAGTTGGTTTACCTGTTACCTTTATTGTTCCAATAGCATATGTGGAAAGTTTTCTATCTACTCCCATATCAGAACATATATCTATTAAACAATCATAATATCCATTATCTAAAGCCTTTTTAGCAAACATCATCTTCGGTATTTCATCTAACATCATAGACTGATAAGAAAATTCATAACTTGAAGGATTTAGTGAATTATATACAAAGCCTGGTTTAGATGTATTGACATCCTTAAGTGTACTTGTCATTTCTTTATAATAGTCCTCAGCGCTCTTAAAAAATCCCATCTAACTTATCACCAACTTTCTTGTGTTGTATAAGATCCATATATTGAGATTATTGTAAATTCTACAGTATATTTATCTTCATTTTTCGTCACTTCTATATTTTCTATAGATGTTACATAAATGTTATCAACTAGCGCCTCAATTAAGATTTGATGTATGTTTTTATTTATATATGTTAAATCTTTTCCCAATAAATTTTTAACATTATTGCCTTCATCCATATATGATAAATATCTATTTCTTTGTATTTTTAATTTTATCCAGCACATAACTTTTACAGCTTCTAAACTTTCAACTATTGTAAATTGGTTATTCTCATCTAATAGAAATTCACCATCATCATCGATTGCATATTCCTTTAATAGCTCTTGAGTAGTTGATTTAGTAGTTGTGGTTATAGCAGTGATGTTCTTACCATAATCATCTGGAAAAATACTCATTGACTCACCACCTTACATATAAGTAAATACTTATTTTTACCTATTGGCCTTAAAGCAACCAAGTCTTTATCTTCTAAACATGCCTTGAAAGAAACAGAACCATTAGAGATTGTCATTGCTTCATCTCCAACGGTTCCTGTTAAAACTTCAAATTCTCTTGTATGCGCTAATAAATTTGGATTTATATATAAGTTTTCTTTAAATAGAACTAAATTTTCACTTATTATTTGCAATGGATCGATAGAAATAACTCGTCCTATTTCTATTTCTTTCACATCTATATAACTATCAGATGTTTTTTCTACTCTTTGCAAAAACTTTTCTTCCCACTTCATATAAACACCTTCTAATCATTTAAAGTATAAGTTCCATTCAATATATCGCACCTAGCATTATCTCTTCTTGTATAACCTAAGGATTTAATAGCAGATTTAGCAGCTTCGATGTCTCCAGAAATCAACAAATCCAATATGCTCCATTTTTGATTTCCCCATTGATAGCAAATATCCACCATGCAATCAAAAGAATATTGATTAAGACTAGCGCCTTTAGATTTGCAGCGATTTTTAATTTCGTCAGCCCATTCATCTAATTCTTCCTTAAGCCAATCCTCTGCCTGGGTTTTATCACAACTTGTTATGCCTTGTGCTTTCAATTTTGCCCCAAGATTACCACTAGCATCTGTACCATAACCAATAGCTCCATAACTGCTAGAGTTATCCCAAGAGTCCGCAAAACCTTCCCAACTTTCAGTGAACTTAATAAGTTGATTACTATATCCTGCGCTAGATACTCCATCAGTAGATGTACTCCATGCACTATCCGGAACTACTCTAATTACTTTAACTGCTGTATTATCCATTTGCCTAGTTCTACATACTGCACCTGTATGGGGTTCCTCAATTATTTGCCCTTCACCTATATAAGCAACAACATGATTAGAATCAGGGAATATAATATCACACTCTCTAAGATTATTAGGGAAATCACTAGTTACATCTTTGCCTTCATTCATCATTGTATATGTATAACTAGTTAATTTACCATCATCTGAAGTAATCTCAAGTTCATTAGCAAATTGATTATATACATATGAAATATACCCTGAACAATCCATACCACCATCAGCTGGAGATTTTCCACCCCAAACATATGCAACTCCTAGATATTTCTTAAGCTCTGTGATAATTCTATTTACTAAATCATTAGAAGTGTTTTGTGAATTTTTCTTTTCTTCTTCCTTATCCTCAACGTCTGTCCAATCAGTTAAATTTTGATTTTTACTTGGAGATAAAGTTAATTTGCTAATAAACTTAAATTCATCATCTAATTGACTATTCTTACTCCAGGTCCATTCATTTGATACAATATACATAAATCTATCATAATAATTTGTATTTGGAATTTTAGCCATTACACCATAAGCAACTTGATATCTAATATTCCCATAGCAAGTAACTGTTAATTCTTCACTTGGTTTGCCTTGCTCAAGTAATTTCTTTCTTCCTTCAGCTAATGCCCTAACAGCATTAGTATCATCATCTTCAACTTCTATATTATCTATAATATGACCATATCTTCCTTTGCCTTCTATTCCTATTGAATTGCTACCACCATTATATTCTTCGCCTGTACTTGTAAAAAAGTCTATTTCAGTAATCATATTTTGCATTGATTCATTTATTTCATAATCAATTAAATTACCATCGACTTCATCTAATGATGTTGGTGGCTGTATAGTCAGTCCACTATAATATTTATCAGCCTCTGTTATAGTAATTGAACCACCATCACCTTTTTTATTTGAAAACTGTTTCTT
>JAEZKY010000299.1 GCA_023435985.1 Bacillota bacterium
CTCTTGCGGCATACCAAGCCCATTATCAATAACATCGATAAACAAGTCATTTTTCTCAATATAAGCTTTTACTAAAATTTCACCGTCTCCCCCCATAAACTCCATACCATGATAAATAGCATTTTCAATTAGAGGTTGAACTATTAATTTTATACTTACGAGATTGAGTACGTCTTCATCTACATCTATGTTATATGTAAATTTATTTTTATAACGTATATTTTGAATTGTTAAATAGTTACGTGCATGTTCAATTTCATCTTTTACTGTTATTATATTTTTTCCCTTACTCAAGCTTATTCTAAATAGTCTTGCTAAGGCTGTTACCATAATAATAGCTCCATCATAGTTTTCATTTTCTATCATCCATATTATAGAATCTAATGTGTTATACAAAAAGTGTGGATTAATTTGAGCCTGTAACGCATTTAATTCGCTTTTCCGCTTAGATTCCTGTTCTACCATTATATTATCCATAAGCAAATGCATTTGATTAACCATAGATTTTATTGCTTTCCCTAAATGCTGCACTTCATATGACCCACTAATTAAAATTTCTACATCCTTTTCTCCATTTTCAAGTCTTTTCACAGATTTCTCTAATGATTTAACTGGATTAGCTATACGCGAAGATACAAACATATTAAGAAAAACAAGAATAAAAATAGCAAAAAACATAATAAATGCTGCAAAAATTTTCATTTGGTAATAATCCGACGTTATATCGGCCATTGGAGTTATGCCTATTATCTTCCAGCCTGTATAACCAACGGTTTTGACTGTAACTAACCTATTTTCTCCTTGAAAAGTTTCTATATGATCGCCATCATCATAAGCAGCTTCCTTTTGGTTATTTTCTTCAATTAAATTTGAATAGATTAACTGTTGCCTAGGATGATATATAATTTCTCCTTCACGGTCAATTAAATATACATACCCAGTCTTACCCATATTCACATTTTTACAAATCTGCTCAATACCACTAAAATTCATATCTACTAGTAGAACTCCAAAGGTAGTTTTTTTGTTACTCGTCAATTCCACTGCACGGCTTAAGGATACAACCCAATGGTACTTATTGTCTAAATCTACAAATAAGTTTTGTACATGAGGTGTTGAGAAATGTAAATTTTCTTTTCTACTCATGGCCTTAGAAAACCAATCGCTTTCTCTTGGATCAACTGAGCTTTTCAATTGTCCTACTGGAGATGCCGCAACAACTTGACCATCTTCTGAAAATACAGAGATACTTATAAGTGAATCTTTGTTGGTTTCATAGAGAAGATCCATTTCTTTATCTAAACCTTCTGTTGCTATGTCTTTCTTTTTTATTACATTATAATAAGTCGTGTCAGATACCTTCATCATATTTCTCAAATAGTTATCTAAATTTAAATTTACCTGTTCAAGAATAGATTTATTATTTTCAGATATCATTTCCTCAGTAGAATTTATATAACGTAGATATAGACCTCCTCCGACAATTATCATCCCTACAACAGCTATTACTGTGAATGAAATTGATATTATATATTGTATGCTTGCATTCTTAAACCATTTTATTACCCTTTTCATTTCAAATAGATTAAGCATAGTAATTCACTCAATTCTTTCTATACTTTGACGGTGATACTCCAAACTCTTTTTTAAAAACATAACTAAAATAATTTGCTTCTGGATATCCGACCTTATCTGCTATTATATATGTTTTATGATCGGTAGTATTTAAAAGTTTCACAGCTTCTTCTAAGCGCACTGATGTTAAGTAATTAACAAAATTCATGCCTGTCTCTCTTTTAAAAATTGTAGAGAAATATGTAGGGCTGACATGTAATTCAGAGCATAGCTTCTCCACAGAAATATCACAATCACTATAATTTTCTCCAATATACTCTTTTGCTTTTTCAATAAGTAACATTGATGAATTTATACGTTCCTTTTTTATGGAAATGTTTACTTTGACTGCTTTTTGTATCAGCCATTTTTTCACCTCATGTATAGAATCAAAAGAATCTAAATAGCTATAACAATTAAAGTCTCCTCCAAAGATATCATTCATTTCCAGCTTATAAGTTTGTATAAGTTTTAATAAAGAGGTCATCATTTCCATAATGTAAATTCTATACTGATTAAATGGCAGAAGTAAATCTTCTATTTTTTTAAATAAATTATCTATTGTTCCTGCAATTTCATCTTCTGACGCTATTTTTATTGAATTCAACATTGCACGTTCCTCTTCTTCATCAAATCTAAGCTGAATAGAATTATCTGGTTCAACATCATCAATATAAATCGCCTTGCCTGTACCAAGTATAAATCTATAATCTAGTGCATTTCGCGCAGTTCTATATGAAGAGCTTATTTCTGAGAAACCAGAATAAGTGTAACCTATTCCTGCTGATATTGTTAAATTCATAATACGTTCATATACTTTGCAAATCTCATTTATTCCTTTTATAAAAGCTAATATTTCTTCCTCAATTTGAAAATTTCCTATAACTACAACTGTATCAGAATAAAGAAAACTTACAAATTTACAGTATTTATATAGAGTTTCATCTACTATATTTTTTATAGATATTGGTACCAGACTTGTTTCTTTTTGAATTAATTCATTGCTTCCCTCATTTAATTCTAGAGTACCATCTGCATGAATTAGTGCTACATTTACATATTCATAATTAAAATCTATACTTAAATCCTCTGCTTGTTCCTTCCATTTCTCTTCAGTTATCTTTCCCTCTATTGCCCCCACTAAGAATTGTTCTCTAATTACTGGCAGACTTTTCACATAATATTTATATAAACTTTCTAAATTTCGCTTTTCATTATATTCCTTATCTAACTGCTCCTTAAGTCTTTTTAGAACCTCAATTAGTTCAACTGAGTTAATTGGTTTCAAAACATATTCAACTACATTTATTTTTATTGCTTTATGAGCATATTCAAAATCATCATATCCTGAAAATACTATTATTTTCGTAGATGGCATTAATTCTACAAGCTTTTTCCCTAATTCTAGTCCATCCATAAATGGCATCTTAATATCAGTCATTATGACATCTGGTTGAAGCTTTTCAGCTTTTTCAAGTGCTTCTTGTCCATTTTCTGCGTCCCCAACCACTATGAAGCCGTTTTCATTCCAGTCGATTTTTTTTATAATACCGAGTCTTATTTCTTCCTCATCATCTACAATCATAATTTTATATAAACCCATTTAATTACCTCCAATAGATGAACTAAATTATTCATAACATTTCATAAGATTCAGATATTATTATACATTAAGAACTCAATTATTACCAGTAGCATTACAAATTTTTTCCACAACCTGCTTTTTAACAAAAATACAGGTAAATCTTTTAATGTAATATAAAAGATTTACCTGTATTGTATATTTTCTTTATTTGAATTCTATTTTCTTCTATACTTTGCCATGTCAATAGCAACTGCAACTGCAATTATAATACCTTTAATAACTTGTTGCCACATAGGGCTTACAGCGATAAATTGTAATCCATACTGAATAACAGTAAATATTAGAACACCGCTTACTATTCCTCCTACTTTACCCACACCACCATTTAGTGAAACTCCACCAACAACGCAGGCCGCAATTGCATCAAGTTCGTAACCATTACCATAATTATTGGTTGCACCAGCTGTTCTAGCAGCTTCCAATACACCTCCAACACCATATAAAAGTGCTGCAAAGATAAATATTCCCATTATAGTTGCAAATACATTAACACCTGAAACTATAGCTGCTTCACGATTACCTCCAATTGCATATACATTCTTACCAAATACAGTTTTATTTAAAATAAACCAAACTAGAATAATGAATACTACGGCAATTGGAACTAAAATTGATATTCCTGGAAAACTTCCTATTTGGAATAATTTTGTCTGTCCTAGAGCTATAAAGTCTGGACGAATGCCCCCTATTGGTTGTGATTTATTAGGTGGCATATCAAAATACAGAGAAGTTACACCATAAACTATTACTTGCGATGCTAAAGTTGCAATAAATGGATGCATATCATACTTTGCTACTAAAAATCCATTAAATACACCAAATATAGCACACCCAATTATAGCTAGTATTATAGGAATAATAACTGCTACCTGTGGTAATCCTGGGAAAAACCTATTTGCATAATCAGGATTTTGAAGCATCGATGTAGATATTACTGCTGCAAGTCCAACCATACGACCTGCTGATAAATCAGTACCAGCAATAAGCAATGTAAAGCAAACACCAAGAGCAACAATCATTTTTGTTGATGATTGTGTTAAAATATCAAGAAATACAGCATATTGCATAAAGCGCGGCTGAATTATCATAATTACAATAACTAGCACTAATAGTGCTAAGATAATAGCATTATCTGTCAAAAAGTTCTTTGCAGTTTTTGCTGAAAAAACAACATCCATATTTGCATTTTTCTTGTCTAAATATTGTTTGGCCCCAAAGATAATTACAGCTATTCCAACTCCACCTATGTAAATTGGTAAATCATAAAAAACCCTTGGATTTAAAATAAACTTAAAAACAATTCCTAAAACCACAAAAAGAATACCAATACCTAAAAATATTTTCCCGAAATCCTTTCGTGAAATTATCTTTTCTCCACTCATATTATATACCTCACTTTCTTTCTCCTATAAAAGTCCATTTGTTGTTAAATTATATTTGTAGATGAGATATGCCTTATTGCATAAATTTAGTAGCTAAGTTCATAACTTTTACTGAATCTGCTTCACTTTGCTCTATAATTCCAGTAACCTTACCTTCACACATAACCATTATTCTATCTGACATTCCAAGTAATTCTGGCATTTCAGAAGAGATCATAATGATTGATTTACCTTGCTTAACTAATTCATGCATTATAGTGTAAATTTCATATTTAGCACCAACATCAATTCCCCTTGTAGGCTCATCCAATATAAGAATATCAGGATTTGTAAGAAGCCAGCGGGCAATTAAAACCTTTTGTTGATTTCCTCCTGAAAGATTCTGAATCAATTGTTCCAAACTTGGAGTTTTAGTTTTAAGTTCATCATTTGACCTTTTAGCTGCTTCATATCTGCTAGTATCCCTTAATACACCAGCTTTAGAATATTTCTTTTGGCTTGCAATTACAGTATTATCTAGTACAGAAAGAATGCCAAATATCCCACTTGCACGTCTTTCTTCAGTCAGAAGTGCAAATCCGTTTTCCTTTGCATCTCTTGGAGTCTTAATTTTAGTCTCTTTCCCATCTTTTTCTATAATTCCCGATTGTATTTCGCGAAGTCCAAATAAAGCTTCTACTAATTCTGTACGCTGTGCACCAACAAGTCCACCTATTCCTAATATTTCACCTTTATACAATTCAAAGCTTACATTTTTAAAGGATTTAGGAAGCGGAGACGAATAGTCCTGCACTCTTAAAAC
>JAEZKY010000335.1 GCA_023435985.1 Bacillota bacterium
ATTTAAAATTTTTTAATATAATACAACATTTTTGATGATTTATAATATATTGTTCTACATTTATGTTGTTTCAGTTATTTCTGGTGAAAATATCCTTTAATATTGATATATCAATATCATCAACTCCCTTAACAAAATATAGTGTTATGAAATATGATAAAATACATATAATAATCAATAAAAATAAATTTAAATCCTTAAAATACCAAATAAAGGAACACATAACTAAAGACGAAGATAAAACTTTGATGATATCTTTAATTATTATTTTACAAGGAATTCCATATCCCAATTTGTAACTACTAAAAATAATATATCCTGCATAAATTATCGTTGTTAAAAGCATTACAAAGCTGGCCCCAATATAACTAAATTGAGGTATTAATATTAAGTTAAGTAATATATTTAATATTAAACATATTCCAGTTATCTTAGTTATAATCAATTGTTTATTGATTGATTGTAACAGTTGAGAGTAAGCAGCTTCTGCAAAAGTAAAAATCATTGTCCATACCAATATTTGCAAAGCAATAATGGATTCTGTAAATCCTTGTCCAAATATCAACAATATGATCTTTTCTGCTAAAAGTGTTGTTCCAAATGCAATAGGAATCCCAATTATAATCATATATTTAAAATATCTCTCATAAACTAGTTTTAGAGAATCTGTTGAGGAGGAATAGAACCGAGACATTATTGGAAATAAAGCCATATTAGCTGCATTAGGAATATATATCAAAACCATTAGTAATCCATATGCAGCGCTGTACCAACCCACTACTTCATTTCCTTTAAATAATGATAAAATTATTGAATCAATATAAGTATATAACATACCACTGAGTGCAATTACTGCAAATGGCCAGGCTTCATTTATAGTCGGCTTCCAAAAATCCCAATCTACCTCTAATTCAGGTAGAGAAAACTTCCATACAAAAATAATAATATTATAAATTAAAATAAGTATACTAGCAACTAAATAAACATAAGCAAATCCAATAACATTAGATCCATAATAAATAGCTAAGAAAACCCCTACAATCATTAAAAATCCGTTTAAAATTCCACCTATAGATTGATATTCCATTTTTTCATAAGCTTGGAATATACTATAAAATATTTTAGAAAAAGCTCCGAAAATAACTGATAAAGTAATTATATAAATAACTGTAGTAACAGTTTGAGAATAGTGTATAATATTTACTACCAAAAAAGTTATCAAAAATGTAAAAATAGCCAAAATTATTTTCATTAGTATAGTATTTCCAGTATATTTTTTTGTTAATGATTTATCTTTTGATACTTCTCTTACAGTTAATATTCCCAATCCTAAATCAGCAAAAATACCAAAAATTGATGTAAAAGCTGCCGCAAGAGATATTATTCCATAATTTCCAGCTCCAAGATACCTTGCAGAATACATTGTAACAAAAAATGCAAATATATACCCTATTACTTGAGCTATTAATGATATTGTCGTATTTTTTGCTATTCTTCTTGCAGTAGCCATTATTTGACTCCATTATTCATTTTTGATTAAATGCTATTTTAACTCAATTATATTAAGTTTTGTTAAATTTGAAAATTATAAAAATCATTTCTATAATTACATCACTTCAATAGAATATAATTAATGTATATCCATTTTAATTTGTCATTTTTAATTTATAAATGTGAAATAAAATTATATCAAAGATAAATAATTATTGGAAAATAAATGACATTTTAATTGTTGAACAGTACAAAATATAATCTTTAAAATCCCAAATATATTATTACCTTAATTTATTTAGAAATTTATAAATGTAATAGTTCAATACAGTGTAATAATTAGTGAATTTGAGGAACAACAATGAAAATACTTAGTGTTTGTACATCCCTTCCGGGAAATAGTTCAATGTGGTTGCGTATATCAAAAATTAAGGAAATGTTAGAGCATGAAGGTCATGAAGTTCATTTCGTTCATTATATCAGAAAAAGTTCTTATGAAAAAATAGAAAATATTGATAATTTTAAAGACCATTCATTTGTGCTATCCTCTCCTTTATCAGTTCATATTAAACACTTAAAATTTCTTAGAAAGGGAAATTATGATTTAGTTTATGCAAATACTGCATCTAGCGCATTTATTTCTTTACTTGGAAAAATTACTAAAGTACCTATTATCTTCGATATGCATGGAGATATAGTCGAAGAATTCCTAATAGAAAATGAGTTTTCTTTATTATCATTGTTTTTACCTAAGCTGATTTATAAAAAATTAATCAATTCGAGTTCTTTGCAACTTTCTGATAAGATAATAACAGTTTCAGATAATATGATCAAAAATTTAAATACAACTAAAAAGATACCTCTAAAAAAAATGTCTTATATTACTAATGGGGTTGATTTAGACGTTTTTAAACCAATGAACGGTGAACCCGCTGAAAATTTAAAAAAAGAATTAGGAATCAATGACAAATTTGTTTTTGGGTACTTAGGCGCTTTAGATAAATGGCAAGGATTAACTAATTTTATAGAAGCTGCAAGAAAAATTGATGATAAAGATATAATGTTCATTATTGTTGGCTGGGAAAATAAAAATAAAGAGGAAAATATTATTTACATTCCAAAGGTACCATATGCCCAAGTTCCATATTACTATTCAATTTGTGATGTTCTAACTCTTCCTAGACCAAAGCATATTTCTACTGAAGTTGCAGCACCTACTAAATTTGCAGAATACACTGCAATGGGAAAACCAGTTTTTACAACTAATGTAGGGGACGCTGCAGATTTAGTTAAGAAGTATGAATGTGGTATTGTTGCAAAAAGTGATGATCCCAACGATCTTATTGAGGGTATTTATAAGTTCAAGAATTTATCAAAAAAACAATTGATTATAATGGGTAAAAACTCCCGAAAATTAGCTGAAAAAGAGTTCAATTTGAACGAAATTGCAATTAAATTGGCAGATACTATAATTCATCTTTAAAAATTTATAAAGATATCTTCTAAACAGATATCTGTGAATTTCCAGAGTCATAAATTTCATTCAAATTATTTAAATCATGTAAATAATCACTTTTATTTTCAGCATGATAAAAATCAAAATAAATAATATTATCTTTAATATTAGTATATCTAAAATAATAATATCCATCATTATATGAAGACAGTGTTTTATTAATAAATACTTTAGTTCTTTCAAGAGGAATGCCCGCAATAGAATTTAAATGTACAATTGAAAAAGCATCACCATATATTGTTAAATTCTGTTCTCCATTATTTTTTAACCATACTCCTGAATTAATATCCTGATCGAATATATACGATTTTTCATAAGTAGGTCCCTCTGAATTAAATACAACATTTTCAGATACACCATATGCTTGCTGGAATAATCCCATTACTGAAAATAATTGCATTAATATTAATAGAGCTAATAAAAATACTTGTAAATTTTTCTTAATATACTTAGTTAAAGTTAAAAATCCAAATACAAACAACGGTGCAATGAAAAACATTAAAGTAATATAAAGCCGGTTTATAGGATAAGAACCTCTTCCTGAAACTATATACGAAACTAATAAGTCTGCAAAAATCAAAACAAATGATATTAAAATCATCCAAATGAATTCTTCAGGTGTAGACCTGATTTTATCTTTTAAATAATCAGGAAACTTAATTATACTGGAAAAAGGTATTTTATTTACAAATTTTAATATTTTCTTATAATAATTCACAAATAGAGCGATAATACCAACTAACATAATTAATCTAATTAAAGTGCCTATATAATACGTTATTTTATCTGCAAAAGTACTGACAATACCCAAAGGAGTTAACGTATCCTGATTAGGAGTTATGTCCTGTAAAAAGAACAAATTTAAATTATAGAGTGTGCTTTTTATAAAATTTATACTCCCTGTAAAAGCTGTATCTGTAAGCTGAGCATACCATACAAAAATAAATAGTAAAAATAAAACTATTATTGAATAAGATAGTATATTATTAGCTATTTTTGTTGATAATGAATTTACAGATTTCTTTCTATTCTTTGAATATAAACCTAAAATCAGCTTTTTACTAATTAAAATTACCCAAACAACTCCAAAAACTATTAAAAGAATATATGCAGTCGAATAATGTGAAATAACAATTGAAAATATGAAAATAATAAACAGTATCTTCTTTTGAATTTCCGGAAATGTTTCATCAAAAATAATTAAGATAGCCATACCAACAAAAATAAGAGCTATTCCCTGCCGCATAACCTCAATTAAAGAAAAAAAGCCAGTCTGAGACAAAAAGAATAATCCTGTTAAAAAAGAGATCCTATTATCAAAAAACTTCTGCGATAAAAAATATACAATTAAAGGTAAAAATGAAAATATTATAGGAAATACTAATTTATACATTAATTCCCCTTTAACAGACATTAAAGATTGGAAAATCGTTGGTAATACTGATATACTTAAACACGCTAAGTAACTTTGGTTACCAGCTGGTATAATCCAATATAAACTTTGAGCAACTGACTGATAAAGAGCATATTCAATATTGACGTCAGTACCTAAAATATGATTTGAACGCAGTGAATACATTAATAATAATGAAACACTAATCATCAACAGAGAAAATGGATAATTAAACTCTTTTAATTTATCTTTTAAAGTAAAAATAAGAGTATAAACACTTATTAAACCTATACCCATAAATAAAAATAGATTATTTCCAGTATAATTCATTATTAAAATTCCACAGATAAAAAGGATAGGGAAAAAAAGGGGAATAAATACAAATGGAGAACTATACTTAATATTAGTTGTAAATTTTATTAATATTGATTTAGGCTCTATTTTACCATCATTAAATTTAATTAACAATAACACAAAAATTATAAAAATCAAATTTAAACATAAAAGTAAATTTAAGGTTGAAAGAGGTTCATGGATTCCAATTGAAATACCAATTATGTCTATAAAAAATCCAGATAACATTAAAAATGCAACACTTATCGCTAATGCTAGTGTAATCTCCTTAAAAAAATTTAATTTGATTTTAAGAACAGATAAAATTAGAATACCTGGTATAAATGCAAAAAAGATGAATGATAATACAGGTGTTAAAACTGGTAAATTAGCTAAGATTATTAAATCAATTAATAATAAACTAATTAAAAAATATACTGATTTTTTAAACATTTTCTCACGCTTTTTGAAAACAATGTAATATACGATTAAATTGCGTATAAATTTTATTAAATTGTAATTTTACTTTAGATAATCTAGAATATGGTATATTATAAATTTTTCGTTTATTTTGTACAATATAATTAGTTTCCAGAAAATTTAAAGTTTAATATTTCTTCATATCTATTTACTGCAGATTCATATGAAACTTTCTTTTTAATTAACTCTCTCGCGTTACCCGTTACTTTAGATAAATTAGGATAGTTTAAAACTCGAATAATATTTTTAGAGATACATAATGGTGTTAATTCATTTATAATAAATCCTGTTTTTTTATCAACAATAATATCTTTAATTCCACCTTTTGAAGTAGTTAAAAC
>JAEZKY010000349.1 GCA_023435985.1 Bacillota bacterium
AGATAACGCAGGTCATCTTGAATGGCTTTCTTGAAAATAATGAATGCCGTAGATATCTACCGAGGCACTTATTATTTAACTGTCTTTAATTTTATAAGAGGATTTTAATATTTAAGTTTTTATTTAAACAATATTATACGCATGTTTTTTTGAAAGGATGTGCCAAAGGATTAAGCTTATAACTGAGGTTATTAAGTACATAAGGCCAATAATGATTATTCTATTAAAAATAATTGAAAAAGTAATAAGTAGAGATATAAAGCCTTTATTTCTTGAGACCACTCTTATGTTGCTTATGGAACTTATTATACTTCCAGTATATCGTTTCTCAATAGTTTCTTTCATAGCTATGCTTTCAGCTAATGTTAACATATCTAAGGCTCCCAATACTTCAAATATACCTCTCCATGAAAGCGCACCTAAAATCATAGCACAAATAACAGGTAAAATTATTGCTGATAACATTACCGTTGATTGAACTAAAGCTAAAACAGTTACAAGTTTCTTTCAACTAGATGAATCTTTCAATTAAATAGTTTGGTTTACGTAGATCTCAAAACTGTTATGATTTTGTAGATTTTAAGCATCAAGTTAATATATATTTAAGATAAATAAAAAAGTGATATTATATTTTGTACCTAAAATTATTTTATGCTAAAATTGTAGTAGAAATACTTAACAAGGTGGTAAGACATGAATTATAGAAAAAATGTTGGAAATTCTCAAATAAGAGAAGAACATAAGAGAAAGGTACTGAATTACATACGAATTAGTAAAGTTGTATCGCGTACTGATATTTATAAAAACACTAATATTTCAAAGCCTACTGTTACTAGAATTATAGATCAATTATTGCAAGAAGGATTAGTCGCTGAAAGTGGGGTGGCTGCTGGTCAATCAGAAGTTGGTAGGAAGCGTGTGTATCTCCAGATAAATCCTTCTGCTCATTATTGTATTGGAGTAAATATATCAAAGAAAAATATACGGGCTTCAATTATTGATTTTGCTATGAATATAATTTGTAAAAAAACTATTAGCATAAAACACATTGATGAAGTTGACGATTTTAATAATATAGTATTAAATTGTATTAATGATATTCTAAATGAAGTTAAAAATATAGATAGAACTAAAATTTTAGGAATAGGAATAGGAGTTCCAGGGAGCGTAGATTATAATAAGGGCATAATTGTAGCGTTTGCATCAAAACCTAATATTGTAAATGTAAAGCTTAAAGATTATATTGAACAGAGGTTAAATTTAAAAGTATTCATTGATAATAATGCAAAAACAAGAGCGCTTGGAGAATATTGGTATGGATATGGAATCGGGTATAGGAATATAATTTTTGTAGTGTGTAGTGAAGGGATTGGAAGTGGAATTATAGCTGATGGAAATATATTGAGGGGAAAGAATAATGAAACTGGTGAATTTGGCCATATGAGTATAGATATTGCTGGAAGAAGATGCAGTTGTGGTAAATATGGATGCGTAGAAGCTTATTGTGGATTAGAATCTATGGAGAATATTACAAAGGCTGCTTTAAAACAAGGTAGAAAATCAGTGTTAATTGAACTTTCAAAAGGAGATATTGAAAATATTGACTATAAATTGATTTGTCAAGGAGCGCGAGAAGGAGACTTATTATGTAGAGAACGATTAGAAGAAACAGCCTGTTTTTTAGGTACAGGATTATCGAATACAATAGGAATTGTAAATCCAGAAATAGTAATTGTTTCAGGAGAGCTGTTTGATGAAAGTGAATATTTTTATGAATTGGTAAAAGAATACACAAAGAATAGATTATCAAATATCCTAACTCAAGATGTAGTGTTTTTTAATCGTAAGGTAAAAGATAGTTTATATGAAATTGGAGCGGCTACATTAGTTTATAAATGGTTCTTTCAGGATTAAGGATACAATAAATAAAATTTTTTAAGAATAGAATAAACATGATAGAATTAAATATAATAATATGAATTGGTTTAAAGTATATAAAATAATTAAACTACCCGCTTACTTCAAGTAAGTGAGTAGTTTAATTGTTTTAGAGTTAAAGCTATTGTTTTCTAGGGTAATTAATTTGAAAGAATATTAGTTTAATTAATTGATATTCTCTAGTGTAAATAAAATATACATTTGAATTAATGCTGGTATAGTAAAATAATTCGAAATTCTTTGGAAAAATATAAATAAAGTTTTGATTAATGAAGAGATAAGTCATGTGTTTTGATAAGAATTTTATTAAAAAGATAATAAAAAACTATTTTATAATAATTTCATATTGAAATTATTATAAAAAGAATATATAATGAATTTAAATAGATAAGGTTTACACAGATGAGAAATAATTGTGAATCTTATTTATTACGAATTAATTATAAAAAATATCTTTAATTTGTTTCATAAAGAAATAAATTAAAATGGATTTTTATAGTTAACTAATATAAAAAGACAAGGAGGTAAAAATGTATAATAATAAGGATCAACCAGTATTTTAATACGTTTAAAATTAAATTTTTAAGAGATCTTGGAAAAGTGCTTGATAAGTTGTCCTCAAAATTGTTAGATGTTAAAGAATAGATTATGGTGAGGTATAAGGTTGTTAAAAGAAATGTACATCATTTTGCGAAAACAAGATAAAAATTAGACAAGTTCTATGACTCTTTTAATATAGTAATAGAAAAACACTAGTATGTATCTAAAAATTTGATTAATAGGACTTATTTAGCAATATAAATAAGAATGAAATTATATTAACAAAGAATCATGAAAGATAAATAAATTAAGTAATTACAAAAGAAAATTATTTATGATATGTAGTAGAAACATAAGTAGAAGTAATATAACTACCAGAAAGGATAATACATTTATACAATCATAATATAAAATAGGTAATTTTAAAAAAAATAAAATCATCATATTCAAAAATTAATACTATAAATAACTTCAAAACAATTAGAGGAATAAGCTCTATTATTAGGACGTGGGCAAGGTTATTGAAACAAGTATTGGAGGAGAGATGCTTCATGAAAATTGATATTGGCACAAAAATGGCAGAAGCTTTTTTAGAAGAAAATATTGTAAAGGATAATATTAAAAGAGCAGCAATAATTCAAAGAGAATTATATGAAGATAAAGATGAAAATAATGTGTTAGGGTGGATTCATGGGAATTCAGCAGCTGTACAGCTTGAAGAAATAAAAATAAAAGCAGAAGAAATAAGAAAGAAAGCGGATGTTTTTGTAATTGTTGGTGTTGGAGGATCGAATCAAGCAGCTAGAGCTATGATTGAGGCTTTAAAAGGTGAAAACGGACCACAAGTAGTATATCTTGGAAACACTCTGTCACCACATTATATAAATAAAATGTTAAAGAAATTAGAAGGAAAAAGCATTTATATAAATGTTATAGCAAAGAACTTTGAGACATTAG
>JAEZKY010000351.1 GCA_023435985.1 Bacillota bacterium
ACTGAAGGTAGTGATACATTAAGCTTACATGATGATGTTCAAAATAATTTTCCTGACTTTGATATCTCAACTGAAACTTCATTATGTGAAATGTGTGACTATGAAGATTTAAAATCAGCTCTTAAAAATTTAACTGAAGAGGAACTTGAACTTATAGATTTTGTATTCTACAGAAATTACACTATAAAGGAATATGCTTATATAAAAAATATGTGCTACTCTACTGCTATTCTAAAAAAGAAAACTATTTTAATGAAAATCCTCAATAATATTTCATTAAATTATTAAAAGTAAAAGAGTAACAGCTCCAATGTTAACTTTATCCTTGGAACTGTTACTCTTTATTATAATAATATCAATATTTCATTTGCTTACTCAAAACTAAAATTATTCACAACCTCTGTAGTTTTCTCCACATAATTATTAACAACTTGATCTATTCCATCACAAATGTATCTGAGGCTGCAACCTTGGCATTTATCTAATATGCCATCATCAAGTAAAGAGCATCTAAGCTCATCACTGAAAGTAGAATTTCTAATTGCCAATGCTATCTGCTTTTTATCAAAGACTTCTCGTTCCTCTGAATTAATCTTAATTTCATCTCTAATCATATTTACAACACACTCCAATAATTTATTTGTAACTCTAAAAATTCAGCAGCTGCTATTATGGATATATGTTTTATACTGTACCATAACATTAAATTTATCGTTAAATTTGTATACTTAGTTTCTTAACCCGCATTTCACAAGCAAATTCTTATATTAAATTCTAAAAAATATATATTCCTAAATTCTTTAGAATTTTAGAATCTCTAATAAATTGCCATATATCCTTTAAGAGAATACATAAAAATACTGATAATAAGATGCCAAAGGAGGATATATAATTTATGACTAGAAAAAGAAGAACATTAAAGGTTCCTAAAAATGATTTTGAATATGATGAAGGTGAGGTGTGTGGATTTACTAGTGAAGTTCCTATAGCTGGTGACTGTATATCTTCCTTTTCTTTTGATGATGATGCTGCTGAAGCAATTGAAACTAATACTTTATATAAATCTTATGAGAGTGCTGCTTCTAAAACAAATAGTAAAGCAAATTCAATAGTGAAAGATATTAGATCGACTAACACTACTATCGAAAATATCGCTAATACTTCTTTACAAAAACAGCAGCTATTTAGTCCTACAGAAGATATATTTGACAATAGAAGAACTCCTCTTCCTAATGGTGCTGCCCCTGCTATTGACGGAGAAACTCCAACTATTAAAAGAAGCTACACCCTTCGCGGTTCTACCATAAGAAAAATAAATGAATTAAAACATCTACATCCTGATATAAATGTATGTGTCAGCACCATAGTTGATATTGCTATAGACCATTATCACAACTACATTGTAAATGAAGGTGGCACTCAATAATTATCCGGATTCAATTACTTTCAACTAATTATTTTTTCTAAAAATAAAGTTCTCTATTTTTCCTCATATATCCTTTATAGGAGGTGATAAATTTATGGAAATCAATGACTTAATAAATTTGATAGTGAATAATGGTTTTCCAGTAGCGGTATCTGCATATTTGCTAATACGCTTAGAGAAACAAATTATTAGCTTATCAAGTTCCATTAACAAATTAAATACCATAATATCAGCAAAACTTGGAGTTGCTCTGGATGTAGATTCTAGTGATGATTCTCATAAAGTAGCTTGAATAAAGGCAATAAACATTTTGAAGTGTTTATTGCCTTTAAAATTTCTTATATGTTAACGCAAAAATTAAATAATTAAATTTAAATTTAGATTATAAAATACTGCACGAGTTAAAAATAGTGCGAATTAATTTACTGCGTTAGTATATTCTAACTCTTGTTAAGTGACATCTTTATTTTTAATAAATTTAAAAACTTTATCATCAATAATGATATCGTCATTATTTTTGGATTTTTCTAGTGCAAAGCGAATTAATTCCCTATAATCACCAAACCACCATGTTATTAAAAGTTTGTTATATTCATTTGAATAAATGCAAATTTGTGAAATTATTGAGCCTATTGAGTGAGGTGCATATATGTACTTTACTTCGTTCCAATATATCTCAAATTCTTGATTTTTCTTATGAAACACCAGTTTTTCATCACTAATAGTAAAAAATGATTTACTATCTCTAATAAGGCCATATATTCCATAACTAATTGTACACATTAATATCAATGTATCTATCGTTTCTTTTAATAAGTATATAAGCCAAAATGTAAAAACAATACTGAAAACTCCTAGTAAAAAATATCGTTTCCCATACCTATATATCTTCAATAATAATCAACCTTTCCATTTATTATGCTAAAAATTTAATAATTGTATATGAAATAATTTCTAATTAATATACCATTTCAATTTATGAAACAACATAATTCATTCTTCTGGCCATGCATCACCTTCACACCTACAAATAAAATCATAATGCATACTTTCAAAAGCATCAACTGGATAATTTTCACCTTGTTGATTTAAAGTTAATCCATCTAAATCTGCCATTTGATCCATATATGCTAACGTATCATGAATTCCACTAACTCTAGCTTTTTGCAACATTTCAGCAATAATTGCCCTTTCATCATCTGTCATCGATTCTAAAAACATATTTATTTTCCCATTACCTTTTGTACTTGGATATCCACTCCCTATTACCCACTTGGCTTCTATACATTCTCTTTGTTTAACCAATCCATCTATAAATTGCTTATAAAACTCTAATCCTTTATTCACTTTAATCCACCCCTCAAATTACCATTTGGTTAATTATAACATATTCAAAAATATAATATTGTTTAATTTTCGATAAGCTAAGTCTAAATATGCCATTATACTGACACAATAATACACTATAATAAAGTCATAAGATTGATAAAACTTTTTTTCATAAATATTTACCCTAATAAATATAAAGAAGCAGCATTCATATTCCCCATATGAAATGTTGCTTTTTCTTTATGTTCTATAATTTAAAATTATTATTCTTTTTAGGAAAAGGAAGATATTACTATACTTCAAGTAAAAGAAAGTCTACGTTTTTAACACCCCCATTTAATAAAGTTCCTACCTCTTCTATATTCCTTTCATCTTGAACTAATTAATATCTTTTGATTATGCTCGTTACACTCGTAAGTTAATTTTTTTCTTTTAATAAAAGGAGTTAAGATGGACAGAATAAAGCTATTTATAGTTACGACGTATTTTAAAATTTAGCTATAGCTTCAATCAGTCCATCTTTTGTAATCCAATAACGTCGCTTCGCTCCTAAGGAAGAGAAGTTCAAGCTATTTTATATATTTTATTACTTTTAGAACCTATATGTCACGATAGTATATTATAAGCATTTGTAAAAATTATATATCTTGAACTTCTCATTGATTGTTGTAGCCTGCGGCAGCAAGGAATAAATATATAGGAGCACTGTGTGCTCCTTGTGGCTACCGCCACTTCAAGTATTATTCTTATATATCTACATACATAAACTTTATTAGATCTTATTTGTAACTGTATAGTCATATAACTAAATTTTCTTATTACTGATGTAATATATGTACTTAGTATTCCTATATACGCATTTTTTAAAGGACAAGTTAATTTGCTTGAGAGTTCTTTGGGTGCCTTATCCACCACCCAAAAATGGACAGGTCATACAGCGACAGGCTTCTAACATTGTAAAAGTCTCCTCCTCACTCGGAGCCTTTTACAAAGTAAGAATATGTACGCTATCTGCCTAGTCCATTGTTTGGGTTCCCGGTGGGGCACTTCGGGATGGAGATTTTTATGAATAAATTATAATTAGGTAACTATTCAGTTAAATTCTTTCTTTAAAATATGTATAAAGATACTGATCCATCCCTCTGACTGAAACTTTTGTTTATGATTCTTTTTTAAGTTCATTATAAATTATTGTTTCTGGTATTGGAAAATATAAAGATAAGGTTTAGTTGGTCAGACAAGCTGACAAGAATTTTTGGGGGGCTTAGACATGCCATCACAATTATATAAGAAAGTATTAGTAATGTGACGGCATGCCTATCTTGTACAGGCTTAAGTTTATTACTATAATGTTTGATTATATGGTTTTTTACGCTCTAAAAATCCAATCACTAAAAATAATAAATTATATTACAGTGAAATTATTTTTAGTGATACGATTTTCAGAGCTGTTATCTACTTTTAATTATGTACAGGTATTAAAAAAGCAAGTACAAGACCGCCCCCATTATAAACTATAGATAAGGTATTAACTGTATTTTTTCATAAGTTAGGATATATTTATTTAAAATTATTGTCAAGATACGCTTCTCTTTTGATCTTGACAATAATTTCAAATAAATATGTATGGTCATTATGAAAAAATCTATGTGATATTATGCTGCTCAATTGGACATGCTATTTTTAAAGTGATTCTGGATATTTATGAATAAGATTGGTTTTTGGTGGCAAAAGCTTGTCCTTATTATTGCTTCATTTATGGAGGATTTCTCCCCCTATGTATTTAATATGGTAATTCCTCACATGATAGGCTTTCTAATATATTTTTATGTTCCACACTTATTTGTTTATTATATTCTTCCATGGCTTTTTCTAAGGCCTCATTTCTTTCAGCTTCGTAATCTACAAAACTGCTCCCCTCAATTCTGCCTCTAAATGACTTCCAAAATTCATAATCATCGTTAGTAACACTAAAAATTCCTTTTCTTCCTATGTTCTTATTATAGCTTAATTTCAAGCCATAAAGACTCAACGGAGCACCATCATACTCAATAATTATCGAGCCATCCTTTAACTTGTAAGCTGTTTCAGAAAATCTAAAATCTTCATTCTCACTTAAATACCTATACTCTGCTATTAATGTTTTTGATTCATATTTTCTTTTTAGTTCCTCTCCTCCCATATTTTTATTATGCCCACTTACAGAAATTTTAGACATTATTTATGTATAAAAAAAGTACCTTTTTAGGCACTTCTATTTTTTATAATTTATTGTCCAATGCATAATTTCATATAACCTCTTATTGACTTACTAACATCTTTTCCATTCCTATGACAATATGCTTCAAAGTCTTCATATAACTTAATTTCACATTCCACATGTAGCTGCTTTGTGGGTGATTTTAATTTTTTAATCCTCTTCATATTTTCCATTATTATTCCACTCCTTCTCTGTAAAATAGTCTAGCCAATAATCGAAATTCTTATACTTAATCTCTTTAAAAAATATACAAATAAGTACAAGTAGCTACGAATATTTGTTCGCAATTTAGGCAATAATTATAATATCAACTTAAGAAAGGATTTTACATATATGCGATACTTTTCTTTTACTAAATAGCTTACTACTAAAGAAGTGTTTAATTCATATGGCCACTATAAATCATGGCTTTCTATTTTATCAAAAGAAGAGGCTAGAAAAACTGATTTATATTATCACGAGAAATACCAGTACTTTTTAGATTATGTGCAAACTGAATGGGATTAGCAGCATATTACCTGCTGACTCCTGTTTAAAAATCCATATATGAAAGGATGAACCTAATGACATTTACAACATGGCTTATAAAAGAAAAAGGCTTTGTATCAAAAGCTCAATTTGATTCACTTGTAAACACATTACCTTACGCTGGAAGAAGAAAATTAATTCTATACTATAAAATAGAATATCAACATTACCTTGATACAAGGCCAATACAGCTTGAAATTGAAATAAAATAATCCTGGAGAGGTCTCTCCAGGATTATTTTATTTCTTTTAATATCTCCGCAAAATGAAAAATTAACTTCCAAAATTATAGGACAAGCTTCTGTTGTTTTTGGGGCAAATGCTTAAGCTCCATAGAAAATAAATATTGTACAGGGGTGAGTGCACGCAATCCCCTTTACAATATTTATTTTCTACTGGTATACTTGCTCTCCCAAAAAACATTATTTTAGATAAGCTCCATTATTTTAATCTAAAGTAAAAAACTTTTTTTCATAAATGTCTCATGTTATTAACTCTTTTAAAATTGAAAAGTAAAAATGTAGCTAACCTAATTATTACTTGCTATTTTTTACGTGTAATTTTTTATTATGAAGTAAATTCGAATCAACTACCGTACTGGATTGTAAAAAACGTACATGATCGTTGCTTTCATTAAATACTTTGTATCCAGCACTTTTTAATAATTCAATTTCCTTTTTAAACTTTTCAATTGAAGTATCTTCTCGATATATTTCGATTGATTCTCTAATTACCATTAAAGCCTCACCTTTCTCTAAATATTATTTATTATTTATATTGAGTTGTTCTTTATACGCCTCAACAATAATTTCATCCAATTTTTTGCTTATCTTTAATACATCATCAGAATTTAATTCTTTATTATTATCAATTGCATTATGTAACAATTGTCTCCATATATCTAAATTAGATGATATCTCATCCATAATTTTTTAATTGCCTCCCCATTACTACTAAAGACTTCTTATATTTATAATAGATTTATCCTAACTTCCTTCACACTCATAGTATTTTCTAAGTTTATATTTCTCAAAAATATAATATTACTAGCTGAGGTGATAATTAGAATAAAATATTTAAAGAGTTAAGAAAACATCTTCTAATATCTTAAAAGTCTTTTTGAAGTATTAATTTAACATATTTTTTATTTTGTATAAACTGCCATTCTTGCAAAGGCAACAACAAATTTTATTCCCCCTTCCTTTAATGCTCTCTACTCATTTCTATTAACTGCCTACAATCTGAATAAATTATATTGTTATATCTAATATTTGTAAAATAAAAAAAAATCAAATAAATTCATTAAAATTTACTTGATTTTTTTATTAATTTTAAAAACTATTTTTTATGTTTTCCTGTTTCTGTATTGTTATTAATCTGGATCAGTTGAATCTACATGATACACATTACTTGGATTTGCACTAGACACTGTACTGTTTTTAACAGTATTAGTATGTATCGTTTTTGCCGAAGCCATTGCAACATTTGATAATATCATAGTTCCTGTTAGTACTGCTAATATAATTTTCTTCATAAAAATCACCTCCTTTAAAAAATAAAGCGAATTCTGCTTTTTCTGACTTTACGTTGTAATATAATGTTGAAATTTGCGATTATTTTTTTTGTTATTATTTTTCTTTAAATTTAATTAAGTTTATCAATTAACATATCGTTAAAATATTCACTTTTCTCAATATTTCGATATCTGTAATATTTTATAAGTTGTGCATAAATTTTATTGCAATTTATTTTTAGCTCTTCTGCCTTTTCAATCATTAATGTTATATTTCTTTCATCTTCTCTTTTCATATAAATCAATACTAATTCATTTATTATGTCTTTAATTAACTCTAATTTCTCTCTATCCATTCTTTCGCATGTCTCTAATGCCTGTAAAAGATATGTTTCCGCATCTTCATTTACGTATGGAAGTACTTTTGCTGCCAAATATAAAGAGTCAGAGATATATAAATTTTTTTCATTATATATTAAAGATTCCTTTATATATTTTGCAGATTCTTTGTATTTTTTACTTTTAAAATACAACTCTGATAAATTCTTATAAGCAAGACCTATAAAGTCTTTATCATTAACATCCAATATTTCAAAATATTCTTTTTCAGCTTTTTCAAATTCATTTCTATCAAGGAAACAATTAGCATATACCATTTTTATTTTTAACAACATTTTTTGATTCTTTATTTCAGATTCTTTTAGTATTTTAAAATACTTTAAAGCTGTATCATATTCACCTAGCCTCTTATACGTCAACGCTTTATGATAAAGTATCATTATTGAAAGTTCATCATTAGCTATACTATTATTTAATTCTTCAGCGTAGTCTAGTTGTTGTAGTGCATTAATGTACTTATCACTAAATATGTTATTTTTAGATTTATATATATATAAATTTGCTTCTTCAAACATGTTCTTGGAGTTAATGCTTGTCCTTATTCCAATATCACACATTTGCTCACTTTTAGCATAACTATGTTTATAATAGTAAAAATCAGCAGATAATTTATATAACTCTATTTTATTACTATCTGCGATATGATGCTTTTTAATTATATTTTCTGCTCTAAGCAACTTTTGTTCAAATAAATCTATTGAATCAATTTCTTTTAATTCATTTACAACATCTATAAAAATATCATTTGCTTGTTCGTCTTCATCTTTCATTAATTCTTCCGGAGTAATTACAGATATATTTATCCCTTTCTCTTTTGCACTTTTATTTAACTTTTTAACAAATAGGCTTGCTAAATTATTGCTTATTTTTTGTTTATTGTTTTCAATTAAACTTATATTATTTTTTGAACAAATACCTTCCGCAAGTTCTTCCTGTGTCATGTGAAGCATTTTTCTTATTCTATTCACTTTTTCACCTGGTGCAACAATTTCATTATCAAACATTTACTTTTTCCTCCTCTCTTTCAAAGAGATGCTTAAAAACCAAATGCAAAATTTGCACATTATGTAATTATATTGTATTTTATAGACATTATTTTGTAAATATACTATAATTACATTGCTAACATTTAGTTGTTAGCTCTCTTAGCGCCCCGCAATGATTTGATTTGGTTGTCTAGCATTGCAGGGCTTATTATTATTTTAAAAATTTGTTTCATCCTAAATCCCTTATTTATATTGCTATAGAATATCTATAGGATAACTTAATACAACATCATTTAAATACAATTCAACATTTAACATATATTTCTATATAAGAATATACTACATTATTTTGGATTAATATTCAATAAACCCTCTATAAAATAACTATTTTTGATATTATCAAACCATGATCCTATAGTATTATTCAGTTTGCAGAAACATCTTTATGATTACATAAGATCTATGTTTAACTATCATTATTAATTTTAATTAACAGGCGCCGTCAATGTGCTTGCTTTTCTGCCTGTCCTTATTAGTAATCAGTGTTATTGGAGCGCAAAAAATCGTATCACTAAAAATAATTTTCTTTTAGTATCTGATTTCTATTATTTTTAGTGATTGGATTTCTTAAGCGGAAAGAACGCCATTACTAATAAGGACTAGCAGGCAAGCATGTACATTGTGGACCTGCCCTCACCTTCCAAATAAACTTTCCTATATGCTTGTGAGGGCAAGTCCAAGGCGCCAATTCTTTATGCATCTGCATCACTTCTCTTTAAATTATGTGATAAACTTTCTCTTCCAATTCTCACATTTCAGCAAGAACTCTTATCTTCGCATGCAGCATTATCTCTAGTATTACAATACACAAAAAACTCTAGTAACACATTCTCTGCAATCTGCCTCAGAAAACCCAATTACCACAAAGAAGGCATGTACATTTAGCTAAATAACGTTTCCCGAAGTGTCCAAGCTGAAATTAAAGAATAAATTTTAGTTTTTCATAAATTCCATTAACACAAAAAGATCATAAAAAGTTCATGGCCTTTAATATTTTAGCTTGGACATTCTCAGGACAACGAGTTATTCTAGCGAAGTGTACTTGCCTTCTTGCGCTCTATCGGGCACCCAAACAAAGGACTAGTCTAATGCTTAGAAATTCTTATCTTATATGAGGTTGGAGCTTGCCGAAAAACTCATACTATAATAACTATTTTATTATGCATAAAATATAATTTAACTTCTTGATAAATATCCTATAACTTAGAGTTTGTTTATTATATCCGCCAACCATTTTTTTGTCTTGATTTCCCTCTCTGCAATAGATGATAGTAATAAGAAAACTTCTTTTTCTTATATTCTTATATGCGAATCAACTGTTAGAAAATAACAAAAGAAACATAGCAAAAATTAGTGTAAAATAAAATTCATGAAAAACCATTTTATCTTAAAACTAATAGAATTATATTGCTATGTTTCTGCTATCTATGATAGCAGAATAGCGTATTCTGTGCAACGTTTTAGTAATAATTGTTTACCCAAATTCACAGATGAGGAGATAATAACGATATATTTATGGGCTACAATGCAAAAACAATTTACTAAAAAGGATGTTTACAAATATGCTATAAATCACTTGATAGAGTCTTTTCCTAATATACCGAGCTATCAAGCCTTTAATAAAAGACTAAATAACTTACATGAGGCTTTTAAAGAGATTACCGCTACATTAACAGCACTATTTGAAAATAAATTTTCTATCTCTACTGAAAGCATCATAGAGTCTTTTCCGATAGCGTTAGCAAAAGATAAGCGCTCATATAAAGGAAAAGTAGCAAGTTTAATATGCATGTGCAACTAAAGACTTTCATTATTATGGGTGTAAGCTGCACGTTATTGCACATGTAAGACCTAAAACAACACCTTATCCAGAATATGCGCTATTAACTCCTGCATCGGAACATGATTTACAAGCAGTTAGAGAAATTATAAGTAACTTTCAGAATCGAAATATATATGCTGACAAAGCGTATATAGATTCTGATGTAAATACATTAGCTAATGCTAATGGAACGGTAATTCGTACGCCAATAAAGAAAAAACGTGGTCAGAAACAACTGGATTCTGCTGAATCATTGCATTCGACATCCGTGAGTCGCATTAGGCAACCAATAGAATCACTTTTCAATCAAATTGATGAGAAAGTAAAATTGCAAAATGCATCCAAAGTTCGCTCTTTAAAAGGTGTCTTAACTCATGTATGGGGCAAATTAGCAGTGTTTATGCTATCTATTTCTGGTATATTAACTGTATAAAATTGCTAATTGTTTAAATTATTTAAAACAGCTACATTTATTATTTTCAGAATATTAAATTTATTTAAATATTGATTCGCATATTCTTATATGTTGCTTTATTATTTCCAATCCTTTTTCTTAAATTTATATTAATTAATGCTAACTTTATAAGATTACATAGTTTTGTGTTTACTCCCCATGAAGATACTACTTTAAAGTCACCTTCTGATTTAAATACATTTTCTAGTTCTCCAATTCTGTAATGTGTAAAGATACTATGAATATATTCACTATAATATATTAGCGCCTCTTTAATTATGTCTTAGAGGTCTTTGCTATTTGCTTCTTTATAATCAGACAGATTAATAACTCTAACATACTTCCATTATTTTTCTTTTATAACTCTCATCACTTGAAATTGCGTATCATCCGGATCCGCTTCTATCAAATTTATTTCTTCTAACTTACCTTTTTTAACTTCACTCATAGTTACTGAAGTTGGGATATAGTTTTCCTTCCAATTAGATAGTGCAAATTTAAAATTAATAATAATGTTAGCTTTCTATTTTAAATATTGTAATTTCATTATTAAGTAGTTGAGTCGAATTGTTAAAAATGAAACCAGTATCATTTACTATATCTCTTATACGATTAGATAAAGATACAAAATTATCTTCAGAATATTTATTCTCATTATATGATTTTAATAATTTATTTATAATGTCGTTCCCTTTTAGTGAACCCCAAATATGTAAACTTGCATCCTTAGTATTGCTAAAACCAAAAAAGATTTCTTCTGATCTTAATTGTCCAATTGGTGAAGATAAGATAAAATTATTATCTATAGCTATACCGCCATTTTCATATATTGCTCTCAATTTAAAGTAGTCACCTACATAATTATAATCACCATTTAAATATGCTAACTTAACATTTTCAGGTATATTGTCAATATCACAAAATTTCTCGTTAAGCTCAACAAAAGAAAAATCTCGTGTATATTTGCTCCAATTTGCTTTATATACACTGCAATCAAAATCATTTTTCATAGTTCCGAAATTTGAATAAAAAATATTTTTAGGTATAATATCCTTTTTATAATATTCACTTATTTTTCTTATATCTAGATTGTTTTTAATATATTCATTTTCAATAAAAGAACTAGATAGCTCTTTTATTAACTCAATAAATTCAGCTTTAAATCCAAGCAGTCCTGGAGTAGCTAAATTTCTTAGTATACGTTTAGCAACACAAAATACAGTTTCATCCTTATATTTAGGATTTGCATTATAAATTGCATTTTTATATGCAGTCATTATATCTAATAATCGTATTTCATTATAAGATGTTGTAGTAGATCCCGGTCTTTTATAATAGTTATAAAATGCTTCTTGAATGTAAGAAATGTTTTCATAATATCCTATAATATTAAGTATTACTTCTAAATCCTCATATACCATTTGTTTAAATTTAAACTTATTCCAAATTTCTCTTTTAAATAATTTATTCCAAGCATATGCTGGATTCAACCCATCTTTTATATAATAAGCAATGTCTATTTTTTCAGTTGCTTGCGGTAAACTTTTTTCTATTAGTTGAGAATCTGTTTCAATAAATATTTTATTCACATCACATATAACAATATCAGAGTCATTTTGAATTGCCTTTTCATACATCTTAGTAAACATTTCAATTTCAATCCAATCATCCGAATCAACAAAGCCTATATATTCGCCAGATGCTATTTCTATACCAGCATTTCGAGCTAATCCTTGTCCTTCATTTTCTTTATGAATTACCTTTACCTTTTCTTGAAATTTCATTTTATATTCATCACATATTTGTGGGGTCAAATCAGTGCTTCCATCATCAATAATAATTATTTCTATATCTTGAAGTGTTTGATTTACAACAGTATCAAGACATCTTTTTAAATATTTTTCCTCATTGTATGCTGGAATAATAATAGATACTTTTGGTTTTTTTATTAACATATTAATCACATCCTCTTAAAAAATTCAGAGTAAGCTATTACCAATTAATTGATATCACTAGTACCTTAAAAATAAAGATTTATATGTTATTTATACATAAACAATATTTTTATATTGTTAACAAAGTACATTATATATAATATCCTTTGTTAAACCATTTTTTATATTATAAAAGTGTCAATTACTTCTGCAATAGCATTATTATTATTATCTCTTTCAGTGATATAGTTCGCAATATTCTTTACAGAACTCTTAGCATTTTGAACTGCAATACCAAGACCTGCTTTTTTTATCATTTCTATGTCATTTTCATCATTTCCAACTGCTATACACTGTTCAACAGAATACCCATAGTATTTAGTTAAAATTTCAAGAGAAAGGCCTTTATTAATTCCTTTTTTTGTTATTTCTAATCCTGTAATT
>JAEZKY010000356.1 GCA_023435985.1 Bacillota bacterium
CATAGAGACTTAACAAGTTAAAAGTTTTAATTTTATTGTCATTATCTATATTTTCAGCTTTAATTTTAAGAGTTTCAAGATCATCTTTTGCACTAGATAAAAATTTTTCTATACGATTTCTGAAGCCAAGATTTATCCAACCATAACGTTCTTTAGGTTTAAGTATTATCTCCATCACATCGGAATATTTATTCTCGTTTAATACAGTACTAATATCATCAATAAAATTATCATCAAGAATTTTAAGATGTTCACTCATATCTTTGTGTATTGATAAATTAAATAAACGAATTTGTCCCATTCTTGAAATTTCTTTTCCAACATCTTTTTTTATTAATGGAAATATTTCAATATTATCCACAAGTTCTGGGGCTTTTTGGAGCAAATATGTTTTTAAACTACTAATTCTCGGAGCATGAGAGTTATATTCTGCTCCTATAACATTTTTTGGGAAAATTACAAAATGCATTGGTTCATAAAGTCCCCCACCTTGGGGCATGTCTAAAGGATCTCTTTTTCCACCTACATCCATTAATGGCAATCCTGATTCCCTTTTAGTTCCATAAATCACCTCTAAAGGAATATCTGATTTTTCTATATTTACACATCTAGAGTTCCCGTCTTTCATGGGAAGATATCGTCCTTTTTCATCATCAGAAAGCCCATCAATAAAAGAAAATATTGTACTTGCTGTCACTTCCTTCCCATTTTTTCTGAAAAATATTCTATAAAAACTGATTTGTCTATTTATTGTATTAGCCATACTATCACCCCCAAAGTTGTGATAGTATCTATTATTAAACAAGTTAAAGTTATCATTTCATTATTAATTAAATAATAATGTTTTATATTCTACTATTATTTATGTAAGTTCTTTATGATAAATTTTTTCCATTTTTTACTTGAAATCTTAGACTGACCTCTACCAGAAACATGAAAAGTTTCGCCACGTAAACTTGCCAATAAAAATCTTAATTCTGCTTCTTGAATCGCTTCTATTAAATGCATATACTTTGTTTCTGCTGAAATTACGTTATTATATCTATATGTTCTATCAGCCATGTATTTGAATTTTTTAGTTTTTATTGTTTTATTAGATAATGCAAGAGCAGATGAAAACTAATTTTTAGATATTAAATAACATATTTTATATTGTTAAATGATTAACTGATTATTAATTATAATCCAAAAAGTGGATGATTTAATCAAAAGAGGAAATCATATGGATAATGACGAAATTAGAAAAAGAATACTCGTAAAAATGTATGATCTTGAAAGAGAACTTGCAGGAAACGTAGTAGCAAGCACAAAATTAAGTAAAGAACTAAATATTCCTGATGAAGACGTAGGATTTAATATTAGATTTTTAGCTGAAGAAGGTTATATAACAGCTGATCCTCTGCATAGTAAAACTTATTCCGCAATGGTGGGTATCACCCCTAAAGGGATTATCACTGTTGAAAATAATTTTTGATAGATGTAATTATGTATTGCGCTTTGGCAAAATCTCCTAAATGTGATTTTATCAAAATTAGAATTATACACGCAGATTTAAAGACTAAGAAAAAACGTGGATTTGTCTAACTGTGAAAAAAGATATCATGAAGGAATAATTGAGTGGGTGAGCATGTTGATTGAAAAAAAATTTGAAGTCAGAAAATGTAGATATTGTGGTAAAACCGGTCTTGGACAGATATATGGAAAATTACGTTCTAACACAAAAGTATGGACTTGTCCAAATTGTGGTAAACAATATCCCATTTAATTAAAATTTTTTGAAAAAAAATAGAAGAGCAGATCTATTATGTGCAAAATTTGCACTAACTGAACTTTGTGTAAAGAAATGCAATAGTTCAAAAAGGAAACATATAAAGTCTGTATATTAATTAATGCAGCAACTATGTTAACACACTATATAAAATAATAATAAGCATTTAAACGCTTTATTTTTTTGTATTCCTCAAAAAGTCTGATTTTAAAGAGTTTTTGGAATATACTAATGTAAAAAAGTATTCCAATCCTAAAAAAATAGTCTGATTTAAATTAGAGTACGAGAAAAGAGAAATAAAGAGATGACCCGAAAAATCAAACGTGATATGTTCTCTATCACTTTATCATCCGTTCTTTGTTCTTTATAAATGTCTCTTTGCATTTACAAGTTACAGGACGGCTAAAATTTGGATACCGTATCCCCTCTTTCTATAATTTTTACCTGAAGTTATACACAGAATCCAGTATATATTGCATACGCAAATGTGTATGCATACACATTTTTGTGTAGTTACCATAAATTAAGATGCAATTCGTTTTTTTAAAAGTTTAATGAGCTGGTATAAAATGTATACATCAGTTATAACAAAAATTACTATTGGTAATTTGTATGTAAGTAAATTGAATGAACTATTAATTATATTGGATGATGATGTGTAAAACACAGGATATATTCCTGAGAATAAGATAAAGATAACTTGTGCTAAAATGATTGTTTATTAATTCTCAAACATTGAAAAAATTCATAGTTTTAATTCTTTGTATAATGGACAGTTAAATTTCAATTTTAATTGATTAAATAACTGTATATTTTACCGTGTACAATATTATCTATAACTAGAAAAGACAAGTATTAGGATGGATGTTCTATGAAAGAATCTAACAATTGTTCTCACAAAACTAAAATGAAAGTTGTTATACTGGATGGTAAAGAAGTAGCTTATAATCCTGAAGAAGAGGAAGATCCGAGATTAGTTGCGGAAATTATGGAAATAGAGAAAAACGAGGAATATATCGAAGTAGAGGATATTGATGAATACTTTGAGAACATGCGCAAAGAAGCACGTAAAATATCCCATAATCAATAAAATTTAATCTTATGCTGAATTTAACATGCAATTACCGTTATTGCCTTCTAATTTACACTAATTTTAAAAATCTATTTGAAGGTTCATATAATAATCCAGTTACAATCAATTTTCTAATTATCTTTTCAAAGTTTTCTTTTTCTAAATTATAATCTGTTAACATTTTATTTTCAACAATATCTATAGATACCTTTCCTTTATCATCAGATAATTCTTTAATTACATCCAAAATGACTCTCATTTTAGCCTTTAAGCTTACTTCTTGTTCATTAATTAAGCTTATATTTTCATTTTTTAATGTATTAAACATATAACTAACATCGATTATACTAATCGCTGCATTAATAAGCTGTTCTCTTATTAATTCTTCATTTTGAGTTAAATCTTTAAAATACAAAAGATACATTATTTTAGATTCCATATGTCGTATAGTATTGGCCTCTAATTCTCCGTAATCTCTCATTTGCAAACAAGCCTTCCTTAGTATTTCCCAAATCATAAAGTATTCTCTACTAAAGTCTAAATTTGTATCCAATCCCATTTTGGCCATTTAAATACCTATATTAAGTTCATTTTGTTTATCACCGGAGAGGAAGGTTTATTAAAACTGAATGGATCGTTATATTCCTCAATTATTTTAGGTATGTCCATTATAATGTTGAATAAACATTTATCCACTTAATTTGCCCTAACTAAACCATATCTAATGGATATGATTATTTTATAAGCATCTTGAACATTCATTATTCTATATGTAACATTATTTAATGGTAATTTTTAAAAATCAAATTTATAAACCTGCGTATTGCAATTGAATACTTGTATATACCATTATATAAAAGTATATACTCATATATACGGTATATACTGCATACGCAAAACTATACATATACATTTGCACACTTGAAACTAATTAAGACGTAATTTTCGATTTTAAAAATTTATATCAATTAAACAAAAATTAAATTCACTATATATTTGTTAAACTTAAAATAAACTTTTTTAAGGTTCATGTAATTAAATGTAAGAGTTGAATTATAATTATGGGTATATACACGTAACAATGTAAATTACAACAGAAAATGCATGTTTTATTGTATGAAAATACGAATAATTTATAACATAATTATTTCTAAATATTATTGAGCTTAATTTTTGTACTTGGTAGGATAAATATGATTCAAAAAGAATTAGATCAAATAAATGAAGGGGATTTACTTTTTTTGATAGAGAATTCTGTTTTAGAAAATAAAACATTGGAATATAAACAAGAGTTAAACCTCAATAATAGGGATGAGAAAAAAGAGTTCCTTGCTGACATATCCTCATTTGCTAATGCAAGTGGTGGTGATATAATTTATGGAATCATTGAAAATAGGGAAGACGGAACTCCAAAGGATTTGGTTGGTTTAAATACTGAGAATATAGATGAGTTAAAAGGGAAAATTGAAGGATTAATTAGAGATGGGACAGAACCGAGGATACACGTTAATATTCATACAATCGAACTTTCAAATTCGAAAAACGTTTTAATAATTAGAATTCCTAAAAGCTGGAGAAGTCCGCATCGTGTTATTTTTGGGAGAGATTAGAGATTCTTTTCAAGAAACTCAAATGGAAAATATCATTTAGACGTTGAAGAGTTAAAAAACGTTTTTAATTTATCTGAAATGCTTAATGAAAGAATTCGAGCATTTAGAGAAGATAGAATATCAACGGTAGTAGCTAACGAACTTTCTGTACAGATCCATGATGGTGCAAAAATTATACTTCATTTAATGCCGATTGATGCATTTAATCCAGCTCAAAGCTATGAAATAGATATAATTGCACAAAATAATGGAAAATTAACTACTATTAGTGGCCATGGAAATGATAATAAATATAACATTGATGGATATCTTGTTAATTATGAAGCTAATGAAAAATCCGCATCTTATGCTCAACTCTTTAGAAATGGAATTATTGAAGCAGTAGACTGGTTTATTCTTGGATATAATAATGAAAATCAGTATATTGTAGGCAATCTTCTTGAAAAGAAACTAATAGATTCTATCTCCCAATATTTGGATGTTCTTAAAATTTTAGAAGTCAATACTCCTATTTTTATTTTTGTTACTTTAGTTGGGGTAAAAAATTTTAAAATGTATGTTGAATCCGGAAGAGGAGCGGTATATAATCAAATATCACATTCTATAGGTTTAGGTAACAAATATGAAGTAGATCGAGACATTTTATTATTGACAGAATCTATAATTGAAAATTATGATGATAAACCCCAAGATATCTTGAAAAACTGCTTTGATTCTCTTTGGAATGCTTGTGGTTACCCTAGATCATTAAATTATGATGAGGAAGGTAATTGGAATCCAAAGAAATAATATTAAAAATATTAAATAATTAGAAATGAACTGTGTTGATGTAGCCAATGATATTTATTGTAAAAAGGGGTGTAATTATTGAATTTCGAAACGTTTTGGGATGAAGATTATTTATTGCTGGAAACTGAATTTTTAAGTTATACCAAATTTGTACCGTTAGTACCGGAGCATTATGATGTCTGGTCAATTAAACTTGCTAACTTACTCTTATTGATAGGGAGTAGTGTTGATTCATTTCTAAAAAATGCATTACCTCACTCCTTATCAGTACTTTTATCTGAATATTGCTTGAATAATCATGGAAAGATACATCCAAGAGTTAATGATTTATATAAATATCATTCAATGCTTCATGATGATAAAACAAATATGGGTATTTTTAGAAGTGTTTTTGAAGAATTTTATAAATTTAGTAATAAACCGGTTTATGTTTTATCAAATAAAGAAAAATTAATTCCTTTTAATGCTTGGGAAGACGATATGACTCCAGAATGGTGGAAAGTATATAGAAGCCTAAAACATGATAGAATAGAACACAGGAAGTCTTGTACTCTTGGGATTACATTAAATGCATTAGCAGCATTATTTGTTTTAAATATTTATCATTTAGAAAGTCGTGAATACTTAGTTTATAGTAAAAATGTTATAAGATCTAATATGAATCCTAGATTTATGGATTTCTTTGAAGAAAGAGGTAAAATTAACACTATTCAACCTTTAATTGCAAAAACTAAACTTTTTGGCTATGTTTTTGAAACAGATGGGTATGATTATGACCATCCTTGGAATATTCTAGATCCTGCTAATGTTTATGGTCTATAAATATAATAAAACTTTTAATTTTTATTTTAAATTATTTCAAAAAGAAAATTAGTAGAAAATAAGATTGATATGGTCTTTTTCTATCTTAGTTTATTTAAAGCTCTCAATTCTTGCAGTTATTTTATTTTGCAATCTTTTATCTTGCATTGTTTCTGCAAGTAAAGCCATAATCACATCGATTATATCGTATCCTATTTTTTCTTCAAGATAGATATTCTGTATCTGGGTATTGAGAATCCCAGCGATTTAGATGCTGCCATAGTAAATTCCCCGTTCTCTAAGCTCACGTTCAGCATCTTTTTTCGCAGCTTCTTTTAATCTTTCTTCTGCGTCTCTTTTCCAGCCATAAGATGGTTTTCCGGGCATCCTCATTTGAGCTAACTCTTGATCCCTTAATTCGTCTTCTAAATAACTCATATCTTGCACACTCCTTATTTTTAATTCATTTAATACTGGGCTGCTATGTAAATGCAGCAAAATGTTCCCATTAGTATCTTTTTACATTTTACTTAAGTTTACAAGTCCAAAGTTCTCTGCACTTCCTCTTTGATGAGATTTTTTTCCATATCAATGTTTTTAAGCAGTTTTTGCTGTACTTGTGTGTCACTCAATGCTTTTTTGATAAAGTTTTCGCTCTGTTTATCATAAACAACTGAAACAGAAGGAATATCATGTTTCTTGTACATCCTCTTGGTTGCAGGGTTGGACTCCAATGCAAAATAATGGACATCTTTGCTATGCTTGGGGAAGATATATTCGTTTAATATTCTTTCCTTACAACTTGGTGGTCGTTGATCAAGTTCGTTGAAGTATGCTTCATGTGGTTGCCATCCTGCAAGTTCTCTGGAAATATTTTCAAGAGATAATTCCTTTTGATATTCAGGTCTTGCGGTAATCAAGATTACATACTCGTCCCTGATTAAATCTATCAACCATTTGCGATATTCTTCATTTTTTATTTTCTTTTGGTAAGGTCGTGTATATCTGTTTTCTCGGGAATTACTTACTAATGTGTAGTTTAAATCCAGTAGAATTATCTGTTTTTTGTTCTTCATATTAAATTAGATGCCTCCATTGTTTTTTAATCATATTACATTATTATATATGTTTTTAAACTATTTAAAGGTATTGCATCGTGATACAGTAAAATTAGAGTGTAATAAGTCGTAGAATTCAAATTTAAAGGTTATAAATAATTTAAACTATCAAGATTAAATCTCTATAGAATTCAAGTGCCTCTTTTAACTGCGTACTGAAACTCCATTAACACTAATAAAATAAAGATTAATGGTGCTTAATTCTTAGAAATAAGCAAGTAAAAAAGAGATTGGATTTTTCGTTTAAAAGTAGAAATTGGTAAAAAGGTAGTTTATACCACACTTTTTACTTTAATTTTGCATAATATTTGTCTTTTGGTCTATATCAAACGCTAACTGTCTTATTATTTTTGAGCTATATTTTAGGGTTCTGTTTCATAAATTAATTCATTTGTTTTAAAAATTGAGCCTGTGGGCACTGATTATATCAAGCTATGTTACTGACTTTACTGCAATGCTGTCTTTTCTGTTATTAAAAGTCTTGCTGGTATTTTTACTGTCATTTACTGTACTATTTACTGTCTCCTGATTAAATGGTTTAAAAGTAGTTTTACCCTCATTAGACTCTTCAGATTCATTTAACGTCAGTAAGTCAGTAAAGTCAGTATTTGTCGGAATTTGGGAAGGATCATTAGATTCTTCGGTGATATGTTCCAAATAGATTACTCGTCCCTTACCCTTTTTTTCAGATGCATAAAATATGTGCTGACTTGAAAGTATAGGTTCAATCTCATTTAATCTCCTAGTTAACCAAACAGCAGTTTCAGGCCACAATTTTGATTCAGTACTAATTTTATAGTCCTTTGCAATAATTTCGAGTTCTTCAAGTAATTTTGTAGGACTACCTTGCCATTTTTTTGTTTTTTCGATGTATTTGATGACCGCAGTTGCAAGAGGATGATTTTCAGATGATTCAACCATTCTTTCCTCTTCATCTGCACTGTACTGTTTTAAGAATTCATCTCCATAACCTCCAAGAGCTTCTGCAATAGAATAACCCCATTTCGCAAAATCAGCCATACGAGGCAAATTATCAAGCTTAACTGAAGGATATATTCGCATTGCTCTAACTACTATATTTAAAATCCCACCAAGAATTTCAGGTAAAGTGGATTTGAATTTATCTCGTAAAAACGCTTCTTCAAGTCTTTCATTTGTAGATATTCTTCCTAGCTTGAGTAAAATTGACCTGTCAAGTAAATCAGTTCTTGTTGCAGTAATATTGACTCCATTAATTGCAATACAACGCCTATATGACCTTAATATGGGCTCATCGTTTGTATAAAGTGCTCTATGCTCAGAACATTCTCCTGTGACAGCTCTGCATATTTGATCAGAAAGCCATGCAGGTATATTATCTAAATTATCAAAAAATGCTGCATAATGGTGATCAAAGTTTTGCATTAACTCCCTATCAGTTTTGGGAATAGTTAATTTTGGAACTTTGCTTGGATCAATTATGCTACGGCAAAATTCAGTAAAACTACTTTTTCCAGAACCTGGAGAGCCGTAGAT
>JAEZKY010000024.1 GCA_023435985.1 Bacillota bacterium
AGAACTTCCTAAGAAATTAGTATTCTCACTTGCAGCTCTAATTGAATTCTATAAAGGAAAAAGAGGAACAGAAGATATTAACCTTTCAGATGATGAAGATATCTTAGAATTATACAAAAACGTATGGACAAATTATGATGGAAGCAATGAAGGCCTAAAGAAAGTTGTTACAACAGTACTTGCATATGAAAAGAACTGGGGAAGCGATTTAAATAAAATAGCAGGTTTAACAGACAAGGTTACTGAATACTTAGCAATAATTGAAAAAGCAGGTATGAAAGAAGCTGTTAAAGAAGTTCTTTAATATTCCAAACTAATAATTAAACTTTAAGTTAATTTTCTATGCAATTTTGAGTTTACTTTAAAATTGCATAGAAACTATAATAAGTTTATTGTTAATTATAACAATTATGAATGGAAGTAGGGAATAGATATGAAAGAGTTTATAAAAATCAATGAAAAAGATAATGTAGTCGTTGCACTTACAGATTTAGCTAAGGGTAAAACTATAGAAGTAGACAATAAGAAGATTGAAATAAAAGAAGACGTTAAAAGAGGACATAAAATTGCTATAGTTGATATTGCAACTGATGAAAATGTAATTAAGTATGGATATCCAATAGGTCATGCATTAAAGAATATTGGAGCTGGTGACTGGGTTCACACTCATAATATAAAAACAAATTTAAATGGAATAAAAGAATATACTTTTGAGCAGGATTTAGTGGAAATTCCAGCATCAGATAGAAAACTTACTTTTCAAGGTTATGAAAGAGAAAATGGAAATGTAGGAATCAGAAATGAACTTTGGGTTGTACCAACTGTTGGCTGTGTAAATGGTATTGGTGAAAGAATACTTGAAAAATTCAAGCAAGAAGTAAATCCTGTAGGTATTGATGGATTTGAAGTATTTAAGCATAATTATGGATGTTCTCAACTTGGAGATGATCACGTTAATACAAGAACTATGCTTGGAAATTTAGTTAAACATCCAAATGCAGGAGGAGTATTAGTTCTTGGGCTTGGTTGTGAAAATAATACTATGAAAGAATTTATTGAATCTTTAGGAGATTACGATAAGAATAGAATTAAATTTTTAGTAGCTCAAGAAGTTTCTGATGAAATAGAAGAGGGATCTAAAATACTAAAAGATCTTTATGAAAACATGAAGAATGATAAAAGAGTAGATATTCCTTTATCAAAACTAAAAGTTGGTTTAAAATGTGGTGGTTCAGATGGTTTATCTGGAATAACTGCAAATCCGCTTGTAGGTAGTTTTTCAGACTTCTTAGTATCCCAAGGAGGAACTACAATTCTTACTGAAGTTCCTGAAATGTTTGGTGCAGAAACAATTTTAATGAATAGAGCTAAGAACAGCGAGGTCTTTGATAAAACTGTACATTTAATAAACGATTTTAAAGAATATTTTATGTCTTATAATCAACCAATATATGAAAATCCATCTCCAGGAAACAAAGCTGGTGGTATAACAACACTAGAAGATAAATCTCTTGGATGTACTCAAAAATCTGGTAATGCAACAGTTGTAGATGTACTTAAATATGGAGAAACACTAAAGGTAAATGGATTGAATTTATTAAGTGGACCAGGTAATGATTTAGTTGCAGCATCTGCCCTTGCAGCGGCAGGTTGCCATGTTGTATTATTTACAACAGGAAGAGGAACTCCATTTGGAACTTTTGTTCCAACTATAAAAATAGCTACTAATTCACCTTTATTTAAATTAAAACCACATTGGATGGATTTTAATGCAGGATGTTTAGTAGAAGATAAAAACTTAAATGATGTAACTGAAGAATTATTAAACTACATAATTGAAGTTGCTGGTGGAAAACTAGTAAATAATGAAATTAATAAGTTTAAAGAAATCTCAATCTTAAAGCAAGGTGTTACATTATAATATTATAAAGAGTTTATAGAGTAAAAAAAGTCAAAAAGCAAGCAGAACTAAAAAATTCTGCTTGCTTTTTAACTTTTTTTATAGGGGTTAGCATTTATGTAGAATAGTATTAATATGTTGAATTAATATAGTTTATTATAATTTCTATATATCAAAATTTATAGTATGATACCTGTGATGAATCAATATTCCTAGTTGTTAAATAAGCATGAATATTGATATGGATAAAAGTTGTAAATATTAACTATAATTTATTAACTATATTGTAATATTGTACAAAATAATGGAAATTATCATATAAAACTTGTAATTAATAGAAAGCAATAGTATAATAAAAACATAAATTAGCACACGTGTGCGAAAAAAATGGACACGTGTGCACGACGTCGTATAATGTTTAGTAATAATATAAGAAGGATATTTATATATAGTTGGGAGGAACAATAAATGAAAGATTATGCAAAATGGATGGCTGATTCTGTAATAAAGAGAAGAACAGACCTAACTAGTTATTGGGCTTATGAATTTGGTTTAACCTTAGATGGAATTGCTGAAGTTTGGAAGCAAACAAAGGAAAGAAAGTATTTCGATTATGTAAAGAAATGCATGGATACCTTTGTTCAAAAAGATGGTTCAATAAGAGGATATAGAGTTAATGAATATAATATAGATCATTTGAATAATGGAAAAGTATTATTGACTATATATGAAGGAACAAAGGAAGAAAAATATAAAAAGGCACTACAATTATTGAGATCACAAATAGATAAACACCCAAGAACAAGAGAAGGAGTTTTTTGGCATAAAGAAATATATCCTGAACAAATATGGTTAGATGGGCTATATATGGGAGCAACTTTTTATGCTAAGTTTGTAAACGTGTTCGGTAATGCTTTAGAATTTGATGATATTGCTAAACAATTCATTATAGCAAGAAATCACTTAATAGATCAGAAAACAGGATTATTATATCATGCTTATGATGATGCTAGAACTCAACCTTGGGCTAATAAAGAAACTGGATTATCTGCACATTTCTGGAGCAGATCCATGGGGTGGTATGTTATGGCACTAGTTGATACTTTGGAGCAATTACCACAAGACAATAGATATAGAGATGAGATACTTAATATATTTAATAATTGTATAGATGCATTAATTAAAGTAGCAGATAAAGAAAGCCACGTTTGGTACCAGGTTTTAGATCAAGGTGATAGAAAAGGTAATTATTTAGAAGCTTCAGGGTCATCAATGATTGCATATGCTATCTTTAAGGGAATAAGACTAGGTTATTTAAGTGAAGATTTAAGAGAATTTGCTAAGACTTCATTTAAAGGATTAATAGATGAATTTATTCTTGAAACTAAAGAAGGGCTTATTAATTTAAACAAAATATGTTTTGTTGCTGGCCTTGGAGGAAAGGACAATAGAGATGGTTCTTTTACGTATTATATAAGTGAACCAATAGTATGTAACGAACCAAAAGGACTAGGACCATTCATTTTAGCGGCAGTTGAAGCAAATTCACTATAAATATTATATTTAAGCTAAATTCAATATTAAAGGATAGTCATAGATGTAAACGCTATTATTAATTATTTTAAAGAATAATGAATGAATAATATTGCAAACTAAGGCCTAAATGATGAAAGTTTATATCAATTATAATAAAAAAAGAATATTAAAAATAAAAATTAAGTTAACTCGGGTGTTATGGAGTTCACGAGAATACTCAAATTAGAATGAGGAGGAAAAATAATGAATGAAAAAATTAAATTAAGAAATATACTTGGTTATTCAAGTATAAATTTTTTAGGAAGCGGAGCTCAGGGCTTAATGTCTGCATGGCTGTTATTTTTCTATACTACTGTTTGTGGACTTGATCCAGTAAGAGCAGGATCAATTTTTGGAATTGCAAGGCTTATTGATGCTGTTGGAAATCCAGTATTAGGATTCATGAGTGATGGTTTGGGTCAAACAAAATTAGGTAAGAAATATGGTAGAAGGAAACCTTTTATTGCACTTGGAATAGTTGGAATAGCTATTATATTTCCATGCTTGTGGATAGCAGGACAATCGTTTACTTATTACTTTGTTGTTAATATGATATATGAAATATCATATACTTTAATATTCGTACCTGGGACAACTCTTCCAGCTGAAATGACTCAAAATGCTGCTGAAAAAGCAAAACTTATTGGTGGTAAACAATATTGTGGTACTTTATCAGGATTTATATCAGGACTATTAACTGCATATATTTTTAGTACTTTTGGAAAAACTTCAGCTCAATCTTTTTGGTATATAGGTCTTTCTTGGGGAATAATAACTACATTAGCGCTTCTATTCTTCATATTTAATGTATATGAAAGAGATCCTGAAACAGCTGTTTACGAAGATGCAGCTGGCTCACTTGGTGAAGTATTTAAGAAGCTTGGAGTTGATTTGATATCCTGTATGAGACTTAGAGCGTTTAGACTTCATAGTATTATGTGGTTCTTAGGTAGTGTTTATAAACAACTTGCAGGAGGGGTTCTTACTTTCTTTGCAATTTATGTTTTAAGCTTAACAACAGTTAATGTTTCAGCAGTAAACAGTGTATCTTCAGGAGTCTCGCTTGTAGCTATATTTATATATATAATACTTGCATATAAATTTGGTGGTCCAAAAACTTTCAAACTAGGTATTGGAATAATCTTAGTTTCACTTTTAGGTTATGTATATCTTGTATTTGCAGGTCATAATTCAATGACTTTAACTTTATTCTTTATTTTCACAATAGTTAATATTGTAGGTAAAGCTGCTGTTGACTATATACCAACTTATCAAATGGGATTTGTTGCAGATATAGATGAAGCACTTACTTTAAAGAGAAGAGAGGGTATCTATAACGGAATAAATGGCTTATTTGGTAAACTTGCAACATCAATAGAATCCTTTGTACTTGGAATTGGTTTAGCAGCATTTGGCTTTGTAAGCACAAGTGCAAAAGCTAAAGATATGCCTCCGCAGCCAGCTAGTGCAATAACAGGTATATCCGTAGTTACAATTGTATTTCCAATAGTATTACTCATAATAACTTGGATTGCAGCTTCAAGATATAAGCTTACAAAAGAAACTCATAAATTATTGGTAGATGAAGTAAATAGGATTAAAGCTGGTGGTTCAATGGATGATGTAACTCCAGAAGCTAAGTCAGCTATTGAAGTTTTAACTGGTTGGAAGTACGAAGAATGTTTTGGAAATAATAACGTAGCATATACGAATAAAAATGAAAATCATCATTTAACTGTTTAAATTTAATTGTCCGGATTTACTAATAAGAAAACTGATGTTTATATCAATTTTGTACCTTCAATACTATTTTGATACAATGGAGAAAAATGTGAACATATTACCTTGAAAAACTATATAAACAAACGCTGGCTGAATTCCACAAGGGACTAAATACTATGATAAATTAAGGAGGAGAACATGAATGCCTGTGTTAAAATGGAATGAGGAAGTATATAGGGATATTGAAATGAAAGTAAATAAAAATATGCCTACTGAAGAGGGAAAAGTTGAGTATAATATATTGAAGAAAAAATATTCAGCTTTAGTAAGCACTGTTAAAGAAGAATATTATGTTCATCCAGATGGCCCTTATAAAGGAACAAAAAGTGAAATGAAGAACGATAAAGAGTATACTAGTAAGTCATTAATAAAAAATATCAGAACTATAACTTACTATGGAAATGTAATACAAAAAGCAATAAATGATGCAGCTTTAAATGGTGGAGGAAAAGTTATAATTAAAGGTAGTGAAAGTTCAGAAAGCCCTAATATATACTATACTGGTGCTATAACGCTTAAGAGTAATGTTGAGCTGCACATAGAAGAAAATGCGGTTTTGAAGTTTGTAAGAAACAAGACTAACAAATTTTACCCTGTGGTTTATACACGATGGGAAGGAATAGAATTAATGAATTTCTCACCTTTTGTTTATTGCTATGAAGAAGAAAATATTGCAATTACAGGAAAGGGAATTTTAGATGGCTGTGCTGATGAATTTAATTGGATGCCATGGAAGTATGGATATTTCAATGAAGAGGATCAACAAATTCAAAGAGAAAGATTATTTGATTTTGGACAAGATGGTGTGGATGTTAGAACCAAGAGAATATTTGGAGATAA
>JAEZKY010000035.1 GCA_023435985.1 Bacillota bacterium
TAATCTAAATTCCTTTTATCTACTTCTTCATCCTCTCGTTTAGCTTGATTTTCATAATCTTCTGCAATGCTAATTAATATGGAAGCTGTTTTTGGGAAACGTGTATTAATATTTTTTGCATAATTTCTAAATTTATTAGCTAATACAATCTCTTGCTTCCCTCCTTCATCTAATGCCCTTGCAGTAACTCCTCTTTTGTTTTTAATCCCCGTTTCGAATCCACGATGCAGATCAGTACTTTCTATATCCTCAATTAGTTTACATATAGCTTCAGGAGGCCATATGTCATCTTCTGGTTCTGCATGTGCTAATAATCCTCCAATTTCGATATCACAGACTTCTATTCTATCAGATTCTTCACATAGTTCTCTTGCCTTATCTACCCATGATTTCAGTTTTTCATAATCTATTTGGCCATCATCATCACTGCCAGGGATAGTTTTCCAGCTATGAAGTAATTTCCAAGAAAGATTTCCTCTTTGTTCTAACTGTTCTTGTGTAATGTTTTCTTCGCCTTCATCCACGGTTCCATCTTTCCTTTTGTAAATATGCCGTATAATTTCAGCAAAGAACTCAGAATCATTAGCTAATTCACTATGTAAAATTTTGGGATCGCTTCTACTACTAACACTTGCAAGAATATGTATATATCGCAGTTCTAGTTTTGCTATTTCGCTCTTTGAAAATTCAGATTTGTATAATTCTTCAAATAACTTCTCAATATTATAGTGTCTAATATTATATTCATCTTCACTTTTCTCAGTAGCTGTTTTTTCTAGTACTTCTGCAATTAACTCTGGAGGCATCTCCTTAGCATATAAAGCAGCAATATCAAGAGCTGTATAGTGCCTGTTTACTTGAATCATTTGTTTTACATAATAAATTTTATCTTCAGATGCTCCTGTTATTCCTCCAAATCTACATTTTTTCCAATATGTTTTTTGTATGCTTTCATCAAAAGAATTTAATAGATCCCATACTAACATTCTTGAGGGAAGAGCAGTGAAACAATTAACAACCTTTAAATCGATCCAATTTTCAGTTCGGGCTTTATTAACAAGACTTTGGATCCATTCTTCATCATTGAATGCTTTACGGAAGATATATTCTTTAACAAAAACCATTTTGAATTCATCTTCTTCTTCTTCAAGTAGAGAATAAAGTTCTTCTTCTTCAGGGGGTTCTATGTCATCTTCAGCTAATGCACTGCCTAAATATCGAGGATCTTTAATTCTTTCTGCTAGCTTTATTAAACCTTCAAAGCCATGTTCACATTTAATCTCATTTAAAGCATCTATTCTAAGCTTAATAAAGTGTTCATCATCGTCATCATGATCTGCTATATCAACCCCTTCTAATAAATCGGGCCAACCATCGAAAAGCCAGCAGAGCCTATCAATTGTATCACCTGGTTCTAAGGATAAATAGATTTTTTCAAGATCCTGTACTTCTTCATCTGGAAGCGCCCAATCAGCATCAGGATAAGAACGATGACTAGATATTATTTCTCGAAGTTTATTCCACAATTCATAACGACCCTCAGAAATGTTATCTGCATCAGAAGAAAGTTGTTCAATGATTCTATTTCTTTCATCTACTGGAATTACATGGAAATTTTCTAATAGTTTAACCCAATGTTGCCCATCATATTCAACATGAGTTAACAATCTATTGATTATTTCTTTGACGCTAGTATAATGCTCAGCTATAGTGGGAGTTTGAACTTCTATTTTTTCTGTAAATTGCCTCCAAATGGGTTTAGATGTGGGATGGCCAACATCATGATTTTTAGGCATTAAATCAGTTAAAAGATTCCATCCAACTTCAGGATATTTTTCTATTAATAAATCTAAAACTTCTAAACGTTTATCTAAAGATGTATAGGTTTGCGGGTGCCATAACAAATAAATTCCACGTAAGCTTAAATTTGGTCTATTACCTAGTTTTCCTCCAGGATCATACTTTGTTAATTTACCAAGAATGAGAGTAACTCGAGAAAGTAGATCAGGACTCCAAGCTAAAAGTTCTAAAGCCCAGAGTAAACTAGAATGTTTAGAGGAGGGTCCCATAATTCCTTGTGTCTCCTCAAATAAACACATAATAGTTTTTTCATCCTGAGATAAAGAAGATTCTACAGTAGCCATAAATGAGTTAGGGGATGCTTCAGCAATAAGTGGCAAATAATCATAAAGAGATATCCAAAGATTACATTCTGCATCATTTAACAATTCCATTATTATATTGTCAACCCATGTTTGAGCTGAAGTTGATAAAGATATCTTTGCATCATCTCCAAAATATGCAATAAGAATAAGAGCCTGAAGAATTCCTTTTCTTAATTCATTTGAATATGGATGAACTTTACCATGCACAGCAGCCATCCAACGTTCACTAGGTTCGAGCTCAAGCGCCGGATCTAAGGTTTTAAAAACTTTTAAAATTACATCCTTAAATTTTTGAAGATCATTGGAAGTTATAAATGGAGCAAGTGCAAAAAAAGCATCCATTGGTGAAATTAAACGCCATAATTCTCCAATCTTCAATACTGGAGAATCAGGTTGATTTCGCCATATATACAAGCCGTTAGAAAAGGAGTCATATGTTTCACCAGAAATTAGTTCTATAATTTTTTTATCTGCATCATTTGATTCCATCCAACGTCCAGCTAACAATGCAGGGATAATATCTCTAGCAGCGTCCCTCTTAGCCCATTCTGGCTGATTATTATAATCCATTAATTGCCTTCTTAAAACTGTAAGACTTCTTCCAGTATCTCTTGAGTACTTTTGTGAATCTTCATTTGATAATCCCATTTTTTCAAGTGCTGAAATAAATTCATTTCTTCCAAGTCTAGGAAGAACAATTTCAGAACTAGCTGTAGTGTTATCGGGGCCTACTGGAATATACACAGTATGACCTTTTTGCATGGCTAATGACAATCCTTCAATTTCCTCAAATTCAGGGATAAATAATAATCCAGTTTTACCAGTTATAGAAATATGCTTAAAAGCTTCAGAATCACTTATAATGATACTTCTTGACAAATAAAATTCTCTTTCTTCTTCTGGTAATGAATTTATTGTAGCAGCTAAAAATGCTATTGATTCATCAATAGTAGCTGCCTGAACAGTAATTTTAAAAGATGAAGATTTTAACTCTTCTTGGATATCTTTTACTTGCTTATCTCTACCAGCCAAAACAAGTTCTGCTGTAAGATGTGGAGTAGTACTCATATTCCACTCATCCCACCAGTCCACGAGTGCTTTTACTCCTTCAGGATATTTTCCTAACCGTTGCCCTAACCATATACCAACAGCAGGGGCCTCTTCAATCCATTCTTCTAGTGTTGCAGCATTATATGCTTTAACATCTTTCCAAAATCCTTCTTTTCTCTTTTCTTCACACCATTTTTCATTTTTAGTCCAAGCTCTAGGAGAAACAAACACATAAGTCGTTTCGGAGGGATTTATACCTGAAATATTTTCTTTTCGTTTTTCATAATCGCTATCTGCTTTGCCTTTTACATTTTGATTACATCCCATCTCCCATATTGAAAATCCTTCTGGAATATATTCATTACCCTCAGAAACTTCAAGAATTCCATCCCAACCAGGACTAGAAACATTATCTCCTGCAGGAAAAAGAATTTTAGAAATATCTGGAGATGTGGCTCTAATAAGACGGCGTATTAAAAGTGGAAGATCTCCTTGACAATCTCGACGAGCAGCCCAACTTTTTAAATCTGTACTATCAACCCATAACATTTTAACCACCTTAATTCTGTATCAGTTAAATAAATATATTTATTAATTGTTATTATAATCAAATAGAAAGATTCATAGTACATTTTAAGAAATAACTAAATATTTCTGGCTTACAGTTTAGTTTATCATTCCTCAAAATATCGTAGAAATTACCTAGTTAAAACCACAAATATTAATATGGGATAACTGGCGTGTTATCTCTCTTCATTGTAGGATTTTATCGAAAGATTTTATGGGTATAAGTTGCCTAATACTTGGTTTTATGTTTGGGTTTATTTTTAAAGGGCTTACAAGTATTATCTGGGAAACAAAAAGATTATGGTGCATTTTAATGTAATCAAATAAGAGGTATCTTAATGAAAGAATTATTTTTAGGACATCATCATACTTGATTGAAAACGTTATTACTTGCATTTTTATAACAGATATGGGGCCTATTATGGATAAAAAGGAACTAAAAGAGTTAGATATGAAAAAAGCAGAAGAATATGGAAAAATTAATAAGAAATATTTAAAAAATAAAAAAGATGAAATTGATATTCTTGATTTTTATCAAGGTACAAATTTGAATCCTCCATATAGTGCAGCTAATTCTGCAACTTCATATTCGATTAAACCTTATCAGCTTTTTCCTTTTTTTAAAACAGTTATTGTTGATATTTTACCGTTGCCTAATGAAGAACTATTTAACGAGTATTATGGGATGTCTATTGAAGAATTAATTGAATTAGAAGAGAAAGGAAAAGTTGTTGTTAGACTTCCAGATATGTATAGTGGTTATTCAAAGATTGAAGATGATTATCTTGACCCTATTTTTTCATTAAATCCTCCATCAAGTTTTTTAATAAATGGAAATTATGGATACTTAATTAATGATAAAATTCAAGGAGAGATGGAAGATTTTCATAATCTCTTTAAAAAAGAGTTTGATTTTGGAAATAACTTAGCTATGGAAATGGGCATGATAGATCCATACACTATTGCTTCTTTTGATATGATTAATGGGAGTAATCCTTATTTAGCAAATGTCGGTGATGAAACATACAAAAAAGTTACACATAATAATTTTAATAGATTAAGTTTTTCAGGCTATAATAATGTTAATAATTTTTTAAAAGAGTTATTGAGTGTAGGAAACGGCAGATTAGATTGGGCCTTTGCATATTCTACTGCATATGCATCATTTCTCGCTGATCCAATTCTTAGCTCTTTAAATGGGACTCATATGGCGAATTACAATATGAAAGAGATTTTAAATGATCTTATCATTCGAACTTCCAGTGAAGAACTACGTAAAAGCTTATTGAACAAAAGCAGTGATATTTTGTGCTATGATGTAGGGAAAACATTGACTGACGAAATATCTGCGCCATTGCTCTTTAATCTCCAGGAATCGTTAGATTATGATTATCAAGGGGCTATAAAAGCTTTGAAAAGTTTAGAAAAGGTAATAGATAGCAGAAATAAAAATGAAATAATAGATTTAACTAATGAACTTAAAAATGAAATTTATGAAGCAGGTCAAATTGCAGAGAATATGAGAGAGGCTCCAGAGAAGAATGCTAAGAGAATAGAAAAAATATCAACAGTAATAAGTTATATTGGTGAATGGGGAGGGGCTTTAACAGATGATCCTCAAGTTAAACCGTTATTAGATGCTCTAGATCTATTGGGTCAAGGTGGAGAAATGATATCTCAAACCCAAACACTTCAAAAGGTCATAGAAAGAGCGGTTAAATTCAATAAAACTGATCATGTTCTTTATTTATACAATAACTACGAAATTTTTTCATTTACTCCCAAAACAAGTAATGACGGAATTATAAAAAGTAGGAGGCCATTTAACGGCGATTTATATGAAAAATATGAGTATTATGAATATATTTATAGAGAAATACCAATTATTCGAGTTTTGATAGATATAACTTCTCGTTTAACTGTAGGTGAAGGTCCTTCTTTGAAATATATGGGTGAAGATGAAGCCCAGGGTGCTGAAGTATTAGAATTTTTGAAGGAATGGCAGGGCGAATATTTACCTAATGAGGCTATAAGGCTGTTTGTTAAATGTGCTTTATTATATGGAAGTGCATATCATATCAAGTATATAGTTAAAAAAGATGGAAAAGTACATATAAATCCTATTCTCATCGATCCCAAGTCTATTAGGCCCATTTATAAAAATAGTAGGATAGTAGGATATGAAATAATTAATGAAAATGGTAAAAAAGAAATTATTAAAAAAGGAGATATTGGAGCTTTTAATCCTCAAAAGAATATATCTATGATTGAAAAGTACATGCCTATGCTTGATATCATTTATCCAGAAATAACAAATAAAGATAAGAGGCCAAAATTGCTCTATGATACCATTTATGAAAATTTAGGAGAAAAATTTGAACTAACACGTGACGGATATAATAAATCCATGAGAATGCTCCTAAATACTTTAAATGTAGCCCAAAATTTAGATAATTTAGTTTGCATAATTGAAATACTATTAGCATGGGGTGACTTAAATAGAAAATTCAACTATAACGAAAAGGCCTTAGGAATTTATGAACAAGCTCAAAAAGCCATTGAAGGAAAAGTATGTAGTAACGTCATGAAAAAACTGGAAAATGATTTAGCAGATAGAATCCTGGAAATCAAAAGGCTACTTTAAAATTCATGAAAAATAATTTTTTAATTACTAAAATTTCATCTTTAAACTATTTTTTGTCTTCTCTGCGATTTATTTATTTCGTTAAACCGTTCTATAACGCAATAGTAAAAAATAAATTAAGTATTTAGTTTAAGGATTAAATTTTTAAATTTATTCTAGAAGGGATGCACCTTCTGGAGCATGTATTATGTACAACATAAATGTAATACATGTATATACCATTATATACACGTATATACTTTTATATACTGTATATACTGCATACGCAAAAGTATGCATACACCTTCGTATAATTACAGTAAATTAAGATACAATTCTGTTTTTAAAATGTTTAATGAACTGGTATAAAATGTACATCCAATACAGGATTCCTTAATACTTTTTTACAATTTCACAGATGGATCTTTCCTGAGATCTAATTGTCCAAGTAAAAAATTTTGTAAGACTTTAAAATACATATTTTCAGGAAATGAGTTCAAATATTCTAAAATCTACGATTTTCAAAAAGTAGTAACAATTAAAAAGAGTAATAATTCAGTGGGATTTACTAGAATAAGATGTATTTATTGACAAATGGGAAAAATAATAGATTTAGATACAAAAATGGAAATCTAGAAATAGTTAAATTAAGAGTCTAATATTAAAGTTGTTCTTTCTTATGAACTATTTCTGTTATTTTCTCAAGAGCCCATATACAGTTATATACTGCAAATGTAGATATAACCGAAGATATGAATAATAAATAGAACCAAATAGTACTATAAGTACTAATGACAATCCCAAAAACTGAAATGATAGTTGTTACTGCTAAACATTTTATGGTCCAAAAATAAACTTTGTATACAGTAGGATACTGTTTTCTTCCTTTTATATGTTCTAGTTTATCAGAATCTGAAAATACCAGTATTATAGATACTCCCGTAATTACGAAACCCAGTAATGCCCCACTTATTGAGGCTATTACTGGGTATAGATTAATCCTTATGGATAAAACCCAATCATCAACAGAAGTTGAACCTAATACTTTTGGAAGAACAATGAATAAAATTATAATTGATAAAACAATTGATATAACTAACTCAGCCATCATAAAGTGTCTTTTCAAATATAAAATTATTTTATTTTGATCTTCTATGTATTTAGCCATCTTCATACTCCTTAACTAAATCATCGATTTCCGGTTTTTGTTCGTGATATGCTCCAATTATTTCC
>JAEZKY010000040.1 GCA_023435985.1 Bacillota bacterium
ATAATGGTGAATGTAAATTGTATTTTGAATTTTAGCTATAAACCATGAAATTTGTATAACTAATAGAATAGTGTAAATATCATGAAGAAAATTATACATAAATTTATTTATGAAAATAAATTTGTATTTAATAAATAAATTTAGAAACAAAACTTTACATAAAACATATAATATATTAAAACAAAGAATAAATGGTAAAAGGTTTATGAGAACTAATAATTGAGAAAAATAAAAAAATATTGATTCAACTTAAGTAAATAAATTAGAGTAAATTGTACATGTGGAAGTTTAAGCAGCTAAAAAGTAATTGAAGGAAAAAAGCCGTATTGATTTATAAATATCGCTTTTTAAATAATTTTGTCAGGGCTCTACTTGAACTTTCACTTTTTATTATATTTTTTAAAAGAGGCAAATAAAATTAGTGATAAACCTTTTTTATGTTGAATAAAGTACTATACTCTTATATAATTTATAGCATGATATAAATAGTTTTAGGTTTGTATAAGTTATACTTGTATGATTAAAAGGGAAAGTGGTGAAAATCTACTACAGCCCCCGCTACTGTAATGGAAGACCAATCTTAGAGTATCCACTGAGAAACTATAGTATTCTTGGGAAGGAAAAGATTTTAGCACATTTTATTTATAACAACAGATCAATATAGTGTTATATTTTCAGGTATTCATAATCTTGATAGCTGTCTGATAGACTAATTATGAAGTGATTGTAATTCCTTGTCTTGTAAAAATATGCAATAGCATTTTGAAGTTGTTATTTTCTTACATGTGCTTTGGGATGAGGCCAAAGTCAGGAGACCTGCCTAAAAGTAATTTTAGTCTGCCTTTCGGAGGGAGAGGAAATGACAAATGTTAGAATGCTGCTTTAAAAATTGCAAATTCTTATAGTTTGTTATGTGAATCTCTTTATCAAAACGGTAATGAGGTTTTTTTGTTTTGGAAATTTTATAATAAGATTATGAAATTACGTAATTGGTTATAAAAATAGTTATGGAGGAATGCAGCAATGAAAAAAGCTATTTTAGTGGTTAGTTTCGGAACTAGTCATTTGGATGCACTTAGAAAGTCTATTGAAAAAATAGAAGATAAAATTAGAAATGAGTTTAAGGAATATGAAGTTTTTAGAGCATTTACGGCTCATTTTATAATAAAAAAGTTAAAGGAAAGAGATAATTTAGATATATTAACGCCAGAAGAAGCTTTATACGAACTTAAAAGTAAGGGATTTGAAGAAGTTATAGTTCAACCATTACATATAATTCCAGGTGAGGAGTTTGACTATATAAAAGGTATTGTTGAAAAGGTAAAAGATAATTTTCAAACTATTAGGCTTGGACGACCTATATTTTTCTATCAAGGAATGAATGGACTTCCAGAGGATTATTCTTTGTTTATTGAAAGCATAAAAGAGGTATTAGCAGGCGAAGAAAGTGTAATATTATTTGGACATGGTACGGAACATCCTTCTAATGCAGTTTATGGAATGCTTCAAACTGTTTTAATTGATGAAGATTATGAAAATGTATTTGTAGCAACTGTAGAAGGTTATCCAACAGTGAAGAATGTGTTAAAAAAGTTAAAAAGCAAGGGGATAACAAAAACTAAACTAGTTCCGCTTTTACTTGCTGCAGGGGATCATGCTAAAAATGATATGGCATCTGATGAAGATGATTCATTAAAGAGCATACTTCAAAAGGAAGGAATTGAGGTTAAACTTCATATGCATGGCCTTGGTGAAATAGATAAATTCGATGGATTATATATAAATAGGATTTATGATTCAATTGAAGGCAGATATTTAAATGCAGGAAGAACAAAAAAATTATAAATGAAAAGGAATGTTAATAGAAAATGTTTTATTGAAGTTTTATAAAGTTTTGTAATTTTAATATAAGCTTAGAAAGGAAAACATTATGAAATCCATAATAATATCATCAAATTGTAGTGGTGGAGGAAAAACTACTTTTACTCTTGGTCTTATGAAGGTACTTAAAAGCAGAAATATAGATGTTCAAGGTTATAAGGTTGGTCCAGATTACATAGATCCAGCTTTCCATAAAGAGGTAACAGGCAAAGCTTCAAGGAATCTTGATGCTTTTCTAATGGGCGAAGATGGAATAATAGATAGCTATCTTAAGGGAAATGGAGATATTGGTGTAATTGAAGGGGTAATGGGATTATACGATGGAGCTGGGGTAAGTGAAAAAGCATCAACTTATGAAGTGTCAAAAATTTTGGGGGATATGCCGATTATCCTAGTATTATCGCCTAAGGGACAAAGTGCTAGCATATGTGCTGAAATTAATGGTTTTAAAAATTATAGAAATGCAAATATTGCAGGGATAGTATTAAATTCTGTCAGTGATAAATACTATAATTTGCTAAAATACGCAATAGAAGAAAATTGCAATGTTAAAGTTTTTGGATATATTCCTAAAAATACGGATATAGCTCTTAGCAGCAGGCATTTAGGATTAGTTCAGAGTATGGAAATACTCAATATTCATAAAAAATTGAATATATGTGAGGAATTAATTGAGAAGTATGTAGATGTAGATGCTATTATAAATGAAATGGGAGAGTTTAAAGGAGAAGATTTAAATAATCCAATCAAAAAACTTAACTGTAAGAGCAATTTAGAAAATAGGACAATTAAAAGGTTAAGAATTGGAGTTGCATTAGATAAAGCATTTAGCTTTTATTATAAAGATAACTTTGAGTTATTAGAAAACTTTGGAGATGTAATTTATTTTAGTCCAATTAATGATAAAACTTTACCGTCTGACTTGGATTTCTTATATATTGGAGGAGGATATCCAGAAGTATTTAAGAAGGAGTTAGAAGAAAACTATTCTATGCGAAATAGTATAAAAAAAGCTTTAGAAAATGGATTGAGATGTTATGCAGAGTGCGGCGGTCTTATGTATTTAACAAGATCAATAGAGGGAGCACAAATGGTAGGTTTTTTTGATGGAGAAAGCATGATGACAAATAAGCTTCAGAACTTTGGTTATTGTAAGATAAAAATAGATAAAAAATGTTTTAATAGAGAATTAGATGAAAGTGTGAGTCTGGAAATAAATGCTCATGAATTTCATAAATCACAAGTAGACATAAATATGGAAAATGTATATGAAGTAGAAAAGACATTATATAACGGAGAGATTATTAAATGGAAATGTGGGTATTTTAAGAAAAATACGTTGGCAGGATATGCTCATATAAATTTCCTGGGAAATAAAGAATTATTTAAGGAGATAATCTCTGGATTAAGATAGTAAAGCAGTAAAAAAATATTTTTATTACAACTATAGAAAGTTAGCATGTAAGGAGGGCGTTTTATGGATTATTTAAAAAATCCTATGGGCATTGAAGAAAAGAGTTTTGAGATTATAGGAAAGGAAATGGGACCTCATTCATTTACAGATGAAGAATTACTTATCGTTAAGAGAACTATTCATACTACGGCTGATTTTGAATATAAAGATTTGGTAGAAATAAGTGAAACTGCAATTGAAACTGCAAAAAATATTTTTAGAAAAGGTGCTAAAATCTATACTGATACCAATATGGCTTTAAACGGAATTAATAAAATGGCTTTAGCTAAAACAAATAGTGAAGTGATTTGCTATGTTAATGAAGAAGTAGTACATAAGGAAGCTAAGGAAAAGAATATAACTAGAAGCATGGCAGCAGTGGAAAAGGCTTGTAGTGATGATGTTGACATTTTTGTTTTTGGTAATGCACCAACTGCACTTTTCAGATTAAAGGAATTAATTAAAGAAGGAAAAGCAAATCCAAAGTTAATAATAGCAGTTCCTGTAGGATTTGTTGGGGCTGCAGAAAGCAAAGAAAATATGGATGAGCTTAATATTCCATACATAAGAGTCAAAGGAAGAAAAGGCGGAAGTACTGTTGCGGCAGCGATAATTAATGCTCTTATGTATATGCTGGTTGAAAGATAATTAGTGGGGGTGGTCTATATGTTTGAAATGTATGTTGAAACTAATGGACAGAGATTGAGATGCGGATATACAACAGGTTCTTGCAGTGCAGGTGCTGCAAAGGCTGCAACTATGGTATTATTTAATAAGGCGGATAGACTGAAAGAAATTGAAATTATGTCTTCAAAAGGAATCAATATACAAATGCCTATAAAAGACATAGTAAAAAAAGATAGCTATGTGGAATGTACTATTGTTAAAGATGGTGGAGACGATCCAGATAATACTCATGGAATTGATATAAAGGCAAAGGTTAGAAAGATTGATTACGAGATGGAAGAAGAAGATGCTGTTATTCTTAAGGGAGGAATAGGGGTTGGGATTGTGACCAGAGATGGACTATTTATACCAAAGGGAGAACCTGCAATTAATCCAGTGCCAAGGGTCATGATAAAAGAGGAAGTTATGAAGGTTTTACCAGAGGGAGAGAGAGTTGAAGTTACGATTTCAGTACCTCTGGGGGCAGAAGTAGCTAAAAAAACTTTTAATCCAAGGCTTGGAATAGAAGGAGGAATTTCAATTCTTGGTACAACAGGCATAGTATATCCAATGTCAGAAGAAGCCCTTAAAGCATCAATAAATTTAGAAATTAAGCAAAAAGCATTAAATAATGAAAGACTGGTATTAACTTTTGGAAATTTAGGCGATAATTATTGTAGGAGCCTTGGTTTTAAAGAAGAAGAAATTGTCAGCTGCTCAAATTTTATAGGCTATGCATTAGAAAGTTGTGTTTTAGCTAGTGTTAAATCTATTGTTATGGTTGGACATATAGGAAAGATGACCAAAATAGCCTACGGATGTTTTAATACTCATAGTAAGGTAAATGGAGTAAGGCTTGAAGTAATTGCCCTAGAGCTTGCCCTTCTTGGATATGATATTTCCCTTGTTCAAAAGGTGCTAGAAGAGAAGACCTGTGAGGGCGCAGTAAAGATGCTTGGAGAAGGATATGATAAGCTTTATGAGAATATCGGTAATAAAATAGTTCAAAAAATGAGTGAATATGTTTATGGTCAATTGAAGGTTGAAGCGATTATGTACTATGGAGCAGTAAATCCAGTCCTTCTTTGGAAATCAGGAGGGATAATGTAAAAATGGTTTATATTGTAGGTCTTGGACCTGGACACAAAGATTATATTATGCCTAAGGCACTTGAAATAATGAAAGAATCTGATATTATAATAGGGTTCAAAAGAGCAATAGATTCTTTAGAATTTATAAATAATGATAAATTATATATAAGTAAATTAAGTGATATTGATGAGGTTATATCTAGTGAAAAATATAATAGTATTTCAATTGTTGCATCAGGAGATCCAACTTTTTATGGAATAACTAATTATATAAAAGGAAAATATCATTCTAAAATTGAGGTAATACCGGGAATAAGCTCTTTTCAATATTTAACCTGCAAATTAAATATGCCATGGAATGAAGCATATTTAGGAAGTCTTCATGGAAGAAAACAAGAGTTTTTAAATGTTGTTAGACAGCATAAATTAAGCATTTGGCTTACAGATAAGGAAAATAACCCAGGTGTATTATGCAGAATTTTATCTGAGGCAGAAGTAAAATGTAAAGTTATTATTGGAGAAAATTTATCCTATGAGGATGAGAGAATAAATGAAGGAAATCCAATAGAATTTTTAAATAAAGATTACAGTGCATTAAGTATTTTCATTGTTAATAGAGGGTAGAGAAAGTTAGTTTTTAAGTGTGTAAATTAAAGGAGGTGGCTTCATGTCTTTTATAAAGGATGAAGAATTTATTAGAGGGAAATGTCCAATGACAAAAGAAGAGGTGAGAATACTTTCAATTGCAAAATTGAACATAAGAGACGATTCTTTAATTCTAGATGTAGGGAGTGGGACTGGGAGTATCACAGTTCAAGCAGCTAAAATTGCAAAGAATGGCAAAGTTCTTGCAATAGAAAAGGATGATGAGGCTTATAAAGTCACGCAGAGTAATGTTGAAAAGTTTCAATGTAATAATATCAAAATTATGAAAAGTGAAGCAGAAAAAGTATTAGATTCATTAATTTACGAAGGCTTGAAATTTGATTCAATATTCATTGGCGGAAATGGAGGGCATTTGGAGGAGATATTACTTAAAGCAAATGCTGTTTTAAAAAAGAGTGGAACAATAGTTATGAATTTTATTACTTTGGATAATGCATATAGAGCAATTGATATTATAAAGAACTTAAATTATAAGTTTGAAGTTTCATTGGTTAATATAAGTAAGAATCGTGAGAATACTTTAATGATGATAGCGAATAACCCAATATATATAATTCAATGCATAAGAGATTAAGGCACAGTTATTAGGAACATAACTGTAGTTTGCATAATTTAAGTAACGGTAATTAATAATTATTTAAAAAAATATAGAGAAATGTATATAGTAGTTACTTAGGAAGAGAGGAATTAAATTAATGGCGATATTGTATGGGATAGGTGTAGGACCTGGAGATGCAGAACTTCTAACAGTGAAAGCGGTTAGAGCAATTGAAAAATGTCAGGTTGTGGTTGCACCTTCGGCTGAAGAAGATGGAGAAAGTATTGCGCTTGAGACAGCTAAGGAATATATAAAATCAGGTACGGAAGTAGTTATAAAACATTTCCCAATGGGGAAAAAAGATAGAGTAATAAAAGCATTGGAAGCCTATGAATTCATAGAAGCAAGGCTTAGAGAAGGAAAAAATGTTGCATTTTTAACAATTGGAGATCCTTATGTTTATAGTACATACAGCCATATGTTGAAGCATGTTAGAGATTGTGGTTTTGAAGTTCAGACAATTCCAGGGATAACATCCTTTTGTGCAGCAGCAAGTTTAGTAAACAGGACTCTGGTAGTTGGAAATGAACGCTTAGTAGTTATGCCGGCTGCAAAAGTAAAAGAAATAACAGACGAAAAATATGTTGTAATAATGAAAGTATATAAACATGAAGAAGAAGTACTGGACATTTTAGAAGAAAAGGGTTTTGATTATGTTTATGCAAGCAGAGTGGGAAGAGAAGGTGAAACTGTTTTAACGGACAGGGAGGAAATACTGAAACTTAGAGACTATATGTCGTTAATTATAGCAAACAGAAACTAAAAAAGAAGGGGAGCTTTAAAAATGATTTATTTTATAGGTGCAGGTCCTGGGGCAGTAGATTTAATAACTGTTAGAGGACGTGATTTATTAGAAAGAGCAGATGTTGTAGTTTATGCAGGTTCTTTGGTATCTAAGGAGCATTTAGAGTATTGCAGGCCAGATGCGCAAATTTATAATTCTGCAAATATGACATTAGAAGATGTAATGGAAATAATGACAATGGAAGAGCAAATGGGGAAATTAGTTGTCAGGTTGCATACAGGAGATCCATCAATTTATGGAGCTATAAGGGAACAGATGGTTGAGCTTGACAGAGTAAGCATACCTTATGAAGTTGTGCCGGGTGTTAGTTCCTTTACAGGAGCAGCTGCTGCAATAAATAGAGAATTTACTTTGCCTGGAGTATCTCAAACAGTTATTTTAACAAGGGTTGAAGGTAGAACTCCTGTCCCATTCAATGAGGATCTTGAAAAATTAGCGTCTATTGGAGCATCAATGGCAATTTTCTTATCTATATCGATGATTGATAAAGTTGTTGAAAAATTAAAAAATGGATATAAGAAGAATGTCCCTATAGCCGTAGTTGAGAGAGCAACATGGCCTGATGAAAGAATAATAATGGGTCATCTAGATGATATAGCGGATAAGGTTAAAGAAAACAATATTACAAAGTGTGCTCAAATATTGGTTGGAGACTTTATTGATAGTGAATTTGAGAAAAGTTTACTATATGATAAAAGTTTTTCACATATGTTTAGGGAAGCTGAGACTTCAGATAATGAATGAAGAAAAAGCTTTTAATATAAGCATAATTTGCCCTTCTCCAAGTGGAAAGAAAATAGCATTAAAGCTTCAAGAAAACTTAAATGCAAGACTTTATATAAAAGAGAAAAATAATGATTTACTAAGGCACAGCAGTGACTTTAAGTCGGAGATCAGAGATGAATCAGATGGTACTAGAAAAAACACGTATAGATATGATGATAATTTTAAGTTAAACAATGTTACAAAGGAAGCTATGAGTAATTCAAAAGGAATTATTTTTATATCCTCAACAGGAATTGCAGTAAGAGCAATTGCACCTTTTTTGAAGGGTAAGGCTGAGGATCCGGGGGTTGTTGTAGTAGATTTATGTGGGAAGTATGCGATAAATATTTTAAGCGGTCATATTGGTGGAGGGAATGAACTTACTCTTAAAGTAAGTAAAATTCTAAATTCTATGCCAATTATAACTACAGCAAGTGATAATATTGGTTTAACTGCACCAGATATAATAGCAAAAGAAAATAATTTGATAATAGAAGATTTAAAAAAAGCGAAATATATAGCATCATTACTTGTTGATAAAAATGTAATTGGAGTAAAAGATGATTATAACTATGTTAAGTTTAATGAGGGGTATGAGAAGGTAGAAAAGTTAAGAGAGGATTGTATCTGGATAACTCATAATTTACAAGACATTTCAGCTAAAGAGGTGAATTATTCTAAGGTATTAAGACTTATAAAAAAAGATTTGGTACTTGGAATTGGCTGCAAAAAAGGTACACCGTATAACGAATTAAATAAATTTATTTGTAATAGTTTAATTAACTTTAATTTAGATGTAAAGGCGGTTGCAGCAATAGCTTCAATAGATATAAAAGCAAATGAAGAAGGAATTGTTAAATTAGCACAAAAATTGAACTGCCCTTTTAAAACCTTCAATAGAGAAGAGATAAAAACTGTAGAGGATAATTATGATAAAAGTGAATTTGTATTCAAGACTCTTGGAGTGACTGGGGTTTGTGAGCCATGTGTGGAACTTGCTGGAGCTAAGGTGATTGTCAGCAAGATAAAGCATCAGGGAATGACCTTAGCTATAGGCGTATTAGAAGATTTCATAATTAGGTAATGGATTTTTAGTCAGAATATGACTGATTAAGAAAAGATGTGTTATAATGTGAATATACTTAATAGAAATTCAGTTAATATATTCTTAATTTTAGGGGGAAAGAATTTATGACTATTTTAGATTTGCTAAGTAGGATAAACACAGGAAATAATTCGATGGAAAAGGCACTTGAAATAATTAAAGACGATTTTATAAGTTTAATAAATGACAATTATGAATTAGTAGTTAATGAAAAAAAAGAATTAAATGTGAAGATTCCTAGTTTAGAAAAGAGAGATGAATATGTGTATGACAGCATAACTGAATATCCATATCCATTAGTGATGTGTATGAGAATTCAAGAAGTAAAAAATGTTGAAGTATATAATTTGATATTATCAAAGTTCATGGAATTTTATAAGGACAAGCTTGATTTGTTTTTAAAAGATGTAAATTCAGTTGATAAATTAAAGGAAAATATAGTAGGAACTAAGGGACGTATAGATAATACTACTTATGCATCAATATTTGTAGGGGTTATTGGTGCAATAATATTATGTGTATTTAAACTGTCTGAAACAGCTAGGTATATGTCAATATTAGGAATTATATTGTTTTTTATTTTTGCGTTGATATTGCAGGTTACAAAAGAAAATCAAGTTAGAAAAGTTATAGATGCATATTTGAGTATAATAAAAACAGAATGGTATAAAAAAGAATTATATAAACAATATGCGTTTTTCTGCAATTTTATGGAACAATCTTAAAGTATGTTATTATTAAGTAAAATATCAGAAAATAACAAAGTATAGCTAGTCATTGTTTAAGAAAATTTAAAAATTAAATATGTACTAATAATATATCCTCACAATGTTAATTATCATTGTTGAGGATTTTTGTTTTATATGAATATTAATCTTAAAGAATCAAATACTACAAAAGTAGAAATTATATTATTTAAGGAGGTGCTATTATGTTTGAACATAAAAAACAATTATTAAGAGATGTAAAAGTAGAGAGAATAAATCCACAGTATGCTGTGTTAATGCAGGAGCAATTAGGTGGAGGCAATGGAGAGCTTAAGGCAGCAATGCAATATATTTCTCAAAGCTTTAGAGTAAAAGATCCTGAAATAAAAGATTTATTTCTAGATATTGGTGCAGAAGAACTTAGCCATATGGAAATGGTGGCACAAACAATTAATTTGTTAAATGGACATGAAGTTGATAACAGAAAAGTCGAAAATGGTGAAATTGAAACTCATGTATTAGCAGGATTATCACCTGTATTAATTAATTCATCAGGAGAACCATGGACAGCTAATTATGTGACTGTTACTGGTGATTTAGTTGCAGATTTGTTATCAAATATAGCATCAGAGCAGAGAGCTAAGGTTGTATATGAATATTTATACCGCCAAATTCAAGATAAAGAAGTGAGAGCAACAATCGATTTTTTACTTAATAGAGAAGAAGCACATAATGCATTATTTAGAGAAGCTCTAAATAAAGTACAAAATAGTGGTTCTAATAAAGATTTTGGTGTTACAAATGATTCTAAGCTTTATTTTGATTTGTCTACACCTGGACCTTCGCATAAGTCGCCAAGTCCAACTCCAGCAAGCTTTGAATCTCCTAATAAGGAAAATGATAGAGTATTAGTACATAAGTAATTTATTTAAAAAGAGCATCTGTAGTTTACAGGTGCTTATTTATTTAAATATGCTTTTTTGATCATTTGTGGGATAATTGAAAAGAATGGATAGATTATATAAATATAAATGTAAGAATATAGTATTTCAACATATATGAGGATTGTTGGTATTTAGTAAAAGTGCTATAATTATGTTATATTAGGGGAAGATAAAGGGGGAAAGGTTTGTAAAAACCGAAAAAATTATGAAAAGTAGAATTTTAGCACTTATATTAGTAGCTGTAATGGTTAGTTCTGTACCAGTATTTGCAGCACCGAGCAATGAACAGTTAGATGCATCAAGGCAAAAATATGCTGAAATCGAAAATAATATAAAGGATATTGAGAACAAGATTTATGATTTAGATGCACAAATGGAAACGCTTCAGACAACTGTTGATAAAAATAAAAAAGAAATACAGGACATTAATATAGCAACTGAAAATACTAAAAAAGATATTGAACAGTGTAAGAAAGATATTAATGATTTAGATTTGGCTTTAGGCCAAAGACTTAAAGCAATGTATAATTCGGGAAATTTAGAATTTAACTATTTGAATTTTGTACTTAACTCTGATTCAACAAGTGACCTTTTTACAAGGGTACAAGCTATTACGACTCTAGTTGGAAAGGACAAGTCATACATAGAAAATATAGATAACAAGAGAAATGAACTAAATGAAAAGGTAAAATCTTTAGATGATAAGAAAGCTCAAGTAAGCAAACTTAATGATGAAGTTCAGGATAATTTAAATCAATTAACAGAAAAGAAGAAATCTGAACAGGAATTGGCAAATCAGGCTAAAGAAGAAAAGGATAAATTTGATTCGCAATATTTATCTCAATTAGAAAGAGATGCAGTAAAATATCAATTTGATGTAATAGATAATTCTAATAGTTCATCAGCGGATATTCAAGCAGCAATTGATCAATTGACCAGCATGAGGAACAGTCAAATTAAGAGTCCAATTGTTACTAAAGAAATCAACGATGAAATACAAAAGGGGAAAACAGCAGCAGCTAAGAAGAAGAATGAAGAAGCAAAAGCGGCAGCACAAGCAGCATCAGCTGCAAAATCAAGTAGTCAAAAATCAACTGCTCAACAAAAGTCTAGTTCATCAGTAGCAGCACCATCAGCAGGAAAGGCTCAGGCAATTTTAAATGAAGCCTATAAGCATTTAGGTGCGTCTTATGTATGGGGGGCAACAGGACCAAGTACATTTGATTGCTCAGGATTTACACAATATGTTTATGAGCATGCCGCAGGAATAGATATAACAAGAACAACTTATACACAAATAAACGTTGGACAACCTGTAAGTGAGGATCAGTTACAACCGGGAGATTTAGTATTTCCACATACAGGACATGTTGGTATCTATGTTGGAAATGGACAAATGATTCATGCACCTCAAACAGGTGATGTAGTTAAGGTAGGACCAGTATATAGTTTTTACGCAGCACGTAGAATACTTTAAATATTAGGAATAATTAAAAATGGCAGTAGTTTCCCCTTTAAAACTACTGCCAAAATCCTCTCATAATCAATAATGATTAATACCTAGATGATTATAACTTATCCAAATATCAAAGTATACAGGAAAATTAATGACTATTTGATATAAATATCTATTGATTACAATAGAGCAAATTATATAATGGTTAAGAATGAAGTTAACTTTAATAAAAATTGGATATATTATAAAAATGACTGATCACATGATTGTGACCAGTCATTTTTATAGCTAGAAATTATTTTTCTATTCTTTTTAAAATTGCATAATTATGTTTACCTACAAATAAAGGTACATTTTCAATATCTACATCGCTAGTCTCGAGTCCAAACCATTTTGCTGGAGAAACTGTATATCTTTTTAGAAACAGTTTAGCTCTAAGTATTAGCTCATCCCAAAAACTTAAGCTTGATTCATAAGAAAGATGCTCTTGAATTATAGTAAAACGGAAATCACCGACTTTTCTATCAGGCATAGTAGTGTAATTCCTAGATTGAATTTGTATTTCGCCACTCTCAACTAATTCGGTTGAAATTTGACGTAAAAAAACATTTAATTTTTGTTCAACTCTGAAGCCGAGTTTTATTTGGACCCTGACTAGATAAGAAGTTCCAAATGTGTCCGCTATATATTCAGCACCATAAGGTTCATCGGTAACGACAATATTAACGAACCAGTAAACATCAGCTCTTTTAGGTCTCTTATCTAAGATAGAATACATTATTTTTCTTTCGATATGACTTGCTTTATGGCAGCTGGTTAAACATACAAGATTTGTTGTATACTTAGGCCGGTCAGTATCTTGACGTAGTTGATTTAATATTTTTTTGTAATTTTTAATCGGAACATTTTCAATTAAACGCATTTTTATGTGATAGCCTTTAATCCATATATACATTATAGATAAAATAGCTAAAGCAATTAAAACAGCTATAAATCCACCATGCATAAATTTAACTATATTTGCTAAGAAGAATGAAAATTCAAGCATACCAAAGAAGATAAGTACAAACAGTGCGATAATAAGTGGAGCTTTCTTCTTTAACAAGTAATTAAATAAGAGAATAGTTGTCATAAGCATTGTTACTGTAATTGCTAAGCCATAAGCAGCTTCCATATGTGCAGAGCTTTTAAAATAAAGAACTATACCAATACAAACAATCCATAAAAATTTATTAACTGTAGGTAAATAGAGTTGTCCTTTAGATTTTGATGGATACATAGTATGTAATCTAGGGAATAAATTCAATTTAATTGCTTCAGAAACAAGTGTAAATGATCCTGAAATTAATGCCTGAGATGCTATAATTGCCGCAAGGGTAGAAATTATTATACCATAAATTAAAAAACTTCTTGGAATCATTTGAAAAAATGGATTTAAGTCTTCAATTCTCATAATTTCAGGGTTCTTTTTAGCCCATAAAAGCCAAGCACCTTGTCCAAAATAATTTAACAATAAGCATATTTTAACAAAAGGCCAGGAACCATAAATATTTTTCTTACCAACATGTCCAAGATCTGAATAAAGAGCTTCAGCACCTGTTGTTGCTAAGAATACACTACCGAGAATAAAGAAGCCTGCTTTATTCTCAGGACTAAAAAGTATCCTAATTCCATAGTATGGAGAAAGTGCACGTAACAATGTCCAATCATGAGAAAGCCCTATTATTCCGAATATAGCTAATGAGGTAAACCAAATAAGCATAACTGGACCAAATAATTTACCAATAAAATCAGTTCCAAAATGTTGAATAAAAAACAAAGCACTTATAATAGCTATTACAATTACGACAACATCATTTTGGTTATTTCCAAAAACGTGATTAAAACTTGGAATAAGATTTAATCCTTCAATTGCTGATGTAACAGTTACAGCTGGAGTTAACATACCATCAGCAAGCAATGCTGATCCACCAAGCATCGCTGGAATAAGAAGCCATTTTCCTTGATTTCGCACTAAGGTAAAAAGAGAAAAGATTCCTCCTTCACCTTTATTATCTGCATTTAATGTTATTGAAACATATTTTATTGAAGTTAAAATAGTGATTGTCCAAAAAACTAGAGATAAGACTCCTAATATAAAGTTTTCAGATATATTTGGTAATCCGCCATTACTATCAATAACTGATTTCATTACGTATAGTGGTGAAGTTCCAATATCGCCATAAACTACGCCGAGTGCAACAGTAATACCTGCTAAGGAAAGTTTTTGAACAGTATTTTGTTTTATATTTAATCTCATTTTAAAATCTTCCTTTTCTATATACATAGTATTATGAATTTTGTTTATTTTACGAACTTTTGTGATTTTTAAAACTTTATTTAGTAATAATTTCTATAGTTATAAAATGAATAAAAGCAGACCTAAAACTTACAGCATAATTTATTTCTAAAATAATATCTATGATATAACTTTTAGAAAAACAAGTCAAATTGTCTTTATCATAAAGATAAGAGAAATTATTATAGAATTTCTAAGAATAGGAACCATAGACAGAAGGATTCTTCATTTTACTATGTATGGCTCCTATTATTTAAATATTTATATGTAAGTAAGCAGTCAAAAACATTTATTATTTTGAGGTTCTTTTTAATTTTATGCTATCATCTATTCCTACAAAAAAAGGAACATTTTCAACATCAACTTCACTAGTTTCAAGTCCAAACCATTTTTCAGGGGTAACTGTATATCTCTTTATAAATAACTTAGCTTTAAGTATATATTCATCCCAAAAGTTTAATTTTGATCCGTATGAAAGCCGTTCTTGAATTAGAAGGAAACGAAAATCTCCAAGCTTTCTTTCAGGGATTGTAGTATAGTTTCTGGATTGAATTTGTACTTCTCCACTTTCAACTAACTCCACTGAAATTTGACGTAAAAAAACATTTAGTTTTTGTTCTACCCGAAAACCAAGTTTTATTTGGACTTTGACGATATATGATGTTCCAAAAGTATCTACGGAATATTCCGCAATGTAGGGTTCATCAGTAACGATAATATTAACAAACCAGTAAACATCAGCTTTTTTAGGCTTTCTATCTAAGATGGAATACAATATTTTTCTTTCAATTTCTTTAGGTTTGCTGCTACTAGTTAAACATACAAGGTTTGTTGTGTATTTGGGACGATCGTTATCCTGACGTAACATATGTAACTGTTCTTTATAATCTTCAATTGGGACATATTCTAATAAACGAATTTTAATATAATAACCTTTAATCCAAATATACATAATAGATAGAATGGCTAAAGCTATTAAGGCTGCTATAAATCCACCATGCATGAATTTTACAATGTTGGCTAAAAAGAACGAGGTTTCAATTATACCAAATAAGATAAGTATAGATAATGCAAAGAGAAAAGGAACCTTTTTCTTTAATAAATAATTAAATAGAAGAATGGTTGTCATGATCATCGTAACAGTAATTGAAAGTCCGTAAGCTGCCTCCATTCGTGTAGAGCTTTTAAAATAAAGGACTATTCCAATGCAAACAATCCATAATATCTTGTTAACAGAAGGCATATAAAGCTGTCCCTTAGACTTAGATGGATACATAGTATGCAGTCTAGGAAATAAATTTAATTTAATTGCTTCAGAAACAAGAGTAAAAGAACCTGAAATTAAGGCCTGTGAAGCAATAATTGCTGCAAGGGTAGAAATTATTATGCCGAAGAGTAAAAAATAATGTGGAATTAATTGAAAAAAAGGATTTAGATTATCTGCGTTAAGAAATTCGGTTCTTTTCCTAGCTGATAGTATCCAGGCACCTTGCCCAAAATAATTTAATAATAAGCATACTTTAACAAAAGGCCAAGAACCATAGATATTGTTTTTTCCAACATGCCCAAGATCAGAGTAAAGAGCTTCAGCACCTGTTGTTGATAAAAATACACTGCCAAGAATAAAGAATCCTTGTTTATTTTCATTGCTAAAGAGAGTTTTGAATCCGTAATATGGAGAAAGGGCACGTAATAAGGTCCAATCATAAAAAAGTCCCATGATTCCAAATAATGCTAGGAATAAAAACCAAATTAGCATAACAGGACCAAACAATTTTCCAATTATGTCAGTTCCAAAATGTTGAATGAAAAAAAGAATGCTTATAATTGCTATTACAATTATAATTATGCTATTTTCGTTAGAACCTAAAGTAGTTTTAAAGCTGGGGATCAAATCCAATCCTTCAATAGCAGAAGTTACAGTTACGGCTGGAGTTAACATTCCATCAGCTAGAAGTGTAGAGCCTCCAATCATAGCAGGAATAATAAGCCATTTTGCACGATGGCGAACTAATGTAAAGAGAGAAAAGATTCCTCCCTCGCCTTTATTATCTGCATTTAAAGTTATAGCAACATATTTTATTGTGGTTAATGCAGTAATAGTCCAAAATATGAGAGACAACACTCCAAGGATAAAGCTTTCAGATATATTTTTTAGACCTCCATTACCTTGGAGAATTGAGTTCATTACATAAAGAGGTGAAGTACCTATATCACCATAAACTACACCGAGAGCGATGATGACACCACTTAGGGTGAGTTTGTTAATATCATTCTGTTTTAAATTTTCCTTCATATTCAGCCTTCCTTTATAGTTATAGTTTTCTCCTATATTAGGTATAATAAAAATGTTTAATTATAGTTTAAATTATTATTTGTAGGATTAATTTAGTATTTCCATTTAAGGATTCAAATATGTTTGCCGCTTATTTAAAAATAAAATTCCAAATTTTAAGCAGTGTATAAAAAATTTTTAAGCAGATAGAAATAGAAAACAATAATAAATTATAAAATTATTTAATATTGTAATACTATTATTGAAAGCAATAATTATATTTAGTCATATTTATAGGTAGTCATTTAATATGATTAATGTATTTTGCCTTACGAATATGTATTTAATGAGGAGGAATTAATTATGAACCAAAATAATGAGGGAAATAAGTTTAAGCATATAATGAGTGTGGGGAATTTTACCAAACATGCTGTAGAAAACTTTGAAGAAAATATAGTGAATCAAAAAGATTATTTAGAGAAAGTTAAAAGCAATGAAAAAGCTAAAGATTTAGAATGATATGCACCAGCATAATATGATAGTAGTACTTTTGTTTTATCATATATTTAATGAATTGAGTTTTTTAGAGGTGAGAGAATAATGGAAAATATAGCAGGATTTTATTTAATGCCGCATCCACCAATAATAATACCTGATATAGGGAGAGGCGAAGAGAAAAAAATTGAGCAAACAACTTTAGCATGTAATGAAATAGGAAGAGAAATAGCGGATATTAAACCTGATACCATAATAGTTATAACTCCGCATGCCACAATGTTTAGTGATGCTATATCTATATCTGATGAAGAAAGAATTTGCGGAGATTTAGGTCAATTTAGATGTACTAATATAAAAATGGATATTCCAATAGATAAAGAATTTAATATACAGCTTGGAACAGCATGTCATCTAGAAGGAATTCCGTCAGTACTTGTGGATACAAAATTATTAAATAGGTATAATGTTAATTATGAATTAGACCATGGAACTATGATTCCTTTATATTTTGTAAATAAGTATTATACTGATTATAAGTTAGTTCATATTACTTATTCTATGATAGGAGATATAAATTTATATAAATTTGGTATGGAAATAAAGAATGTGGCGGAGAAATTAAATAGAAAAACTGTGGTGATAGCTAGTGGAGACTTATCTCATAAGCTGAAGTCAGAAGGTCCATACTCTTATTCACCTTATGGGGAAAAGTTTGATCGTGAATTATTAGAAAATCTTGAAAAGGGTGATGTTATTGGAGCTTTTAATTTAAATAAAGCTATGGTTAATGAAGCAGGGCAATGTGGCTTGAATTCTGTTTATATACTTCTTGGAACTATGGATGGGAAGGAAATAAAGGGAGAACTTTTATCTTATGAAGGAACCTTTGGAGTAGGATATGGAGTAATGAAGTTAAAAAGGTTGAATGCAGATAAAAGCTATTTAAATGAACTAATAAGATATAAAGAAGAGAGTTTAAAAAAGAAATTAAACAGCAGTAATCCTTATGTTAAGCTTGCTAGAGAAAATTTGAACTACTATTTTTCTCATGGGAAAAGTATAAGTAATACTTCAGAGTTACCAGAAGAGCTTTTAAAGGAAAGGCATGGAGTTTTTGTGTCCTTAAAGAAATTTGGTAATCTAAGAGGATGCATAGGAACCATTGCACCTACAACAAATTCTGTAGCAGAGGAAATAATAAGAAATTCTATAGAAGCAGCTATGCATGATCCAAGATTTCCAGCAGTTTCTGAAGAGGAAATGGATGATATAGACATATTTGTAGATGTACTTATGGATTCAGAAGTATGTAACAGAGAAGATTTAGATCCTAAAAAGTATGGAATTATTGTATCTTCAGGTATGAGGAGAGGTCTATTACTTCCAGATTTAGATGGTGTAGATACTATAAAGAAACAATTAGAAATAGCATGTGATAAAGGAAATATAGATTTTGATGAGGGTTATAAACTGGAAAGATTTGAAGTTATAAGATATAAAGAATAACACCATTTCTAATTATTTTGTAAGTAATTATTAATAAAAAAGAGGGAATTGAATTAATTAAGGATGGTGAAAAAATTATGGATGTTAAGATACCATTTTATGAAAAGGAAAAAGATAAGATTAGGTGTAAAATATGTCCACATAATTGCATTATAACTGAAAATAAATTTGGAGTATGCAGAGTGAGAACAGTAAAATCTAATATTCCTGTTGCGGTAAATTATGGTGAAGTAACTTCAATGGCGGTTGATCCTATAGAAAAAAAGCCACTATATCATTTTAAACCTTCAAAAGAAATATTATCTATTGGAAGCTTTGGATGTAATATGACCTGTAGTTTTTGTCAAAACTATGAAATATCTCAAGGAAAACCTAAAACTCAATACGTAAATATAGAAAAGCTGCTTGATATTATTAAAAAGTTAGAAAATAATGCTGGAATTGCATTTACTTATAACGAGCCGTTTATGTGGTATGAATATATGTATGATGCAGCTAAAAATATAAAAGAAAATAATTCTGATACTAATGTTGTAGTAGTGACTAATGGATATATTAACGAAGAACCGCTTATGAAGTTACTTCCATATGTTGATGCTATGAATATTGATTTAAAAGGGTATACTAACATATATTATAATAATATATGTGGTGCAAAGCTGGAACCCGTACTAGAAACAATAAAGAGATGTAATGACCATTGCCATGTGGAAATAACAACCTTACTTGTAAGTGAAGAAAATGACTCCATAGAAGAAGCTAGGCAGATAGCAGAATTTATAGCCAGTGTTGATGAAAATATTCCTCTTCACTTAAGTAGATATTTTCCAAGATATAAGATGGAAAATGAAGCAACAAAAGTGGAAATTATAAAAGAAGCTCAAACTGAAGCTAAGAAGTACTTAAAACATGTCTATATAGGTAATGTACAAGGAGTAGATAATAACACGTATTGTCCTAATTGTAAAGAACTTCTTATTGAGAGAAATGGATATCAGACTAAAGTGTTCATGAAAGATAATAAATGTGAAAAGTGTGGTGAAATAATAAATATAGTAATTTAGAAATAATAGCTTAGAAGTTATAAATTTAAACTGAATTTTTTACTATAAGTTTTACTTTTGAGGTTTAAATAAAACTAGCCAAATGTGTGACTTGGCTAATTTTACTTAATAAACATAACAGATTTTATGCAGACAAATATATAAATTAGTTTTAATTTATATATTAGTATCTAAGAAGAATACATGAAGCGACGACTCCTGCACCAACTGTCCATAATATGACATTATCTCCACGTTTAATTTTATTGCGAGATATTGATTCTGATAGAGCAAGAAACGGACTTGTTACGCCAGTATAACCAAATTTATCCCCTACAAAAGGGAATTTCTCAGCTGGTTCTTCAAGACCATTCATAATTAGCTCGATATTTTTCTTCGCAAATTGAGATAAACAGTATAATTTTATATCATTTTTGCTTAAATTATTTCTAGCAAGGATTTCATTTACAGAATCTATGCAGCTAGCAAAAGCCTCATCTGTATCAAAGTCAATCCATTCAATAATTCTATTATGTTTCTCCTCATATTCATCCATAGGAAGAAATTTGGAAAAACCACTAGGTGGAAAGTTTATGTATCCACATAGTGTACTATCTACATAAGAAGAACTATCAATGAAGTCTGAGGTGGTATCGCTTGTGTTTTCTAGTAAAATTGCACATGCGGATTCTCCAAAATTTGAATAGGTTATTGCTTCATTTTTTCTGGAGTACCTTACTAATTGATCAGATCCTACAACTAAAGCATATCGTATATTGCAGTCAGTTTTCATTACTCTGCTAACTTGATTTACTGCAGTTATCATACCTGAGCAATTTCCATTCATATCATATGCATTTGATTTTTTACTTAAGCCTAAGGCATTATGTATTTTTACAGCATTTGTAGGAGATAAAAATTCAGGAGTAGTGGAAACGAAGACCACTAAATTAATATCGTTAATATCGACATTAGAATTTCTTACTACCTTTTTTGCTGCTTCAATAGCCATAGTTAATGAATTTTCATGAAAATCATCTGAAATATATCTGTTTTTTCGTCCTGTTACGTTAAGTAGCCCTGAAATATCAGTGCCTTGCTGTGAAAAATGGTTTAAGAAATAGTCATTTGAATACTTTGTATTTGGATGATAATATTCTATTTTGTTTATTTTTACATTCATCCTATAATACCCCCTAACAATAAAAGTTTTTAAAATACATTAAAGGATAATTGTACCACAAAAATTGGCGAAAGATTACATATAATCAAAAAATAAGTAAGAATAAGTATAATCTAATTCGATATTCAATTGTACACGTGTAATAATTTTACGTAAATGCTTGAAAATGATCTATTTAGTAACAAAAAATGATAAACATGGAGAATTATATGTTATAATAATAAAATAGTGCAAAATATTTATTGGAACTAGATATTTTAGATTAATCCAAGTTATAAGGGAAGATATAAGGGGGAAAATCAATGGATTATAAGAAGAATATAGAAATAAAAAATAAGATATTGCTCTTAGGATTTTTTCTTTCAGTAGTATTAAGAACGATTTTTGATGTTTTCTTAAAGGTGGAAGCAAGAGCTATATTTATGTTATTAGGGGTGTCAATTCCATTACTTTTGATAGGCTTAATTTTAATGAAAAAGAAATTAATAATTCAGGGTATGTATTATTCTGTACCTATGTACATTATTGTAATTTGCATAATGTTTATGTCTGAACCTAATTTAGCTAATTTTATACTTATTTATTATACTCTTATAGCTATAAGCGTATATCAAGATTTGAAAATTATGATTATAGAGGCAATAGCAGGTGTATGTTTTATATTATATGCATTTATTAATTATAGAACTACGTTATTCGTATCAGTAGATTATACTGAATTAGTATTCTATATATTATATGTTTTAGCAGGTACAGCAATATTGTCAGTTAATGCTATTATTTCGAAAATTATCTATAGGGATCAAGAACAGAATCATAGAATTATAGAAGAGGCAAAGGGTAAAGCAGAGACTTTATTAGGTAGGATATCCGATACTATAAAAATTTTAACTACTGCTAATGGTAAAATTAAAACTGGAATTTCTGCAACAGCTCAAATCACACAAGATATTACAACTTCAACTAGTGAAGTTGCAGATAGAGCAAGCAGGGAAGTTAATATAATGAATGATATGAAAACATCAATGAGCCTTGGTGTTGAAAAAGTAAAGGAAGTTACAAATGCAACTAATTTAATGGCGCAGTTATCCATTTCGACAGGTGAGGTTATAGAAAAAGGTAATAAGGCAGTTGGGATATTGACTACTGAAATGGATAAAGTAAATGACAATATTATGGATGCAGTAAAATTGATAAATGAATTAAGTGATGAAAATGCAAAAATAATGCAGATAATTAGTACAATAAATGAGATATCAGAACAAACAAATTTATTAGCACTTAATGCATCAATTGAGGCAGCAAGAGCTGGAGAACATGGAAAAGGATTTGCAGTTGTTGCAGAAGAAGTTAGAAAACTCGCAGAGGATTCTAAGGTTTCTACAAGTCAAGTAGAATTAATATCAAATAACATACTAAGTAAGACAAAATCAGTATGTGAACAAGTTTTAAATGAGCAAAAATCTATTGAATTATGTAGCAAACGTACTAATGATGTTAAGGAATTGTTTGCTAATGTATATAATAATAATTTGAATGTATTGGATCATTCAAAAAATGTCAGCTCACAATCTTCAGCATTAGAAGAATCAGTAACAAGTGCATTACATTCGGTAAATACTATAGGCGAAGATGTAGAAACTACAGCAGCAGCCATAGAAGAAATTTTTGCAGCCATTGATGAACTTAATAATGGAGTATCAAATATAACTAGTAGTTATAATGATATAGATAATATATGTGATGAATTAAATTCATTGCAGCTTTCAAATGAATAATAAAAAAATTACTTTTAATTTATAAATCTAATAAGAAATATTTTGATGTAGTAGAAGCTTCTAAAAATTAAGGTGAAATTTTAGAGGCTTTTTGCTTTTATTGAAGCATAAAGAAGTTTTAAATTCAATCTTAATATATTAATTATTTGAGTTATAAGTGTTATACTTTCAATAGAGAATACGAAGAAAAGATTTACTTTGATCCAAAATAATCAAAAGAATTGAGGAAGTTTATGAACGAATCAAAAAAGTGGATACCAGAGCTGCAAAGTTTTAGTGGACTTGCTATCATATTCGTAGTTCTTATCCATGCTACAGCATATTATCTTTTAAGCGTGTTACATATGACTTACTTTGAAGAAACAGATTATATAACACGATTAGTGGACAACCTTATTCATGGGGCTGTACCAATTTTCATATTTATAGCTGGCTATAAATATGCATTAAATGATTTGAATATACCATATAAAAAATTTGTTAAAAGCAGAATATCAAAAGTATTTAAACCATTCTTAATAATTAGTATTATATTTTTTATAAAGAGTATTATTTCTAATAATGAATATGGAGATATAGTTGGTTTAAGCAAAAGCTTTTTTAAAATATTTATAGGTTATAATCCTGCGTATCAGTTATGGTATATTCCAATGTATGTACTGATATCATTAACTTACCCAATAATCTATAAAATAATAAATAATGAATGGTTTAGAATAATATTTATTTTAGGAATAATAGTAATTCAATATACTTTATCTTGGTATAGTGATTTATTGGCTGGTCATCCATTCGATTTTGTGTATTATTATTTGTTTTTTCATATGGGATTGATTTCTTGTAAGTATAATATAAAGAATAAATTTAAAAGATGGGATATTTTAATAATAGTTGTGTACATACTTATAACTTTAATATTGACATTAAATACTTCAGAAAACTTATCTGGAATATTAAAAAGATTTATGATATGGCCAATGTCAGTAGTGGCATATTATTTTTGGATTATAAGAATAAAGGAAAATAAGTTGTTGCAATATTTAGGAAAGTATTCATTCTATATATTTTTATTACATGAGCCAATATTCTGTACAGATATATCATATATTTTTAAGGCCTTTGGGATCTATTATTCTGTAGTGGAATCATTTATAATAGCAGTATTAACGATTATTATAACAATGCTGCTCTATAAAATTATAGAGAAGACATTTGTAAGAAAATTATTATTTTAAAAAGAAGATAAGTAAAGGACATTTTAAGGAGAATTATACTATGATAGATTTATTTAAAGCTTTTACAACAGGAGAAGATTTTTTTTATGAAGGTGCATTTATTGCAAAGGTAAAATATCAAAGGTTTAAATCAGAAGTAGAAAGTGGAGTTTACAAAAATAAGATTATAAAAAATAGCAAGAAGCTTTGCATAATTGAGTGTGGAGGTTATGAGAAAGAAGAACTCGTAGAAAAGTTAACGGTATATCTAATGA
>JAEZKY010000071.1 GCA_023435985.1 Bacillota bacterium
AATATCTAGGAAGAATAGATAATCAGGTAAAAATAAGAGGTTTTAGGATAGAAATTGGAGAAATAGAAAATCAACTTTCAAAGCTAAAAGAGATAAAAGAAGCTGTAGTATTAGCAAAAAGTGATGATAAAGGAGATAAGTATCTATGTGGATATGTTACCTCAGAAGGAGAAATATCTGTTACTGAAATAAAAGATGAACTTTCGGAAAAATTGCCATCATATATGATACCTAGCTATATAGTAAAGATGGATAAGTTACCATTAACCACAAATGGAAAAGTGGATAAAAGAGCTTTACCAGAAATTGATATAACACAAATTATGGAAGATGAGTACGAGGGTCCACGAAATAAAATAGAAGAAAAGCTAGTAGAAATATGGGAAGAGATATTAGGAATAGAAGGAATAGGAATAAATCATAACTATTTCGATTTAGGTGGACATTCATTAAAGGCAGCAGTAATCATAGCTAAAATAAATAAGGAATTAGAAGTAGGAATAAAGGTAAAAGAGTTATTTGAGAATCCAACCATAAAAGGTTTAGGCAGAGTAGTAGAAAGAGCTGAGAAAAAAGAATACATAGTAATAAGTAAAGCAGAAGAAAAAAATTTTTATAGAGCATCTTCAGCTGAAAAGAGAATGTTCACATTATGGGAAATGGATAAGGCTAATACTGTTTATAATGTTCCTATGATATTAGAAATAGAAGAAGAATTAGATGAAGAAAAAGTAGAAATAGTATTAAATGAATTAATAAAGAGACATGAAGCTCTAAGAACAAGTTTCCATGTGATAGATCGGGAAATACTGCAGACAATCCATAAAAGATGGAAGTTAGATTATGGATATGAAGAAGTAGAAGAAAACTTAGTTAAAGAAAAAATAGATAATTTTATTAAGCCATTTGATTTAACAAAAGCTCCATTAGTGCGAAGTAAATTAATGAAATGCCAAAATAAAAAATATATATTTATATTGGATCTTCATCACATAGTAGCAGATGGAGTATCTATGAGCATATTAATGAAAGAGTTTGTTGAACTTTATAAGGGGCATAGTTTAAGAGAACCACAATTACAATACAGAGATTACTCAGAATGGCAAAACAGCTTAGAAACAAATGGAACAATAGAAAGACAAGAACAATATTGGTCGGATAGATTTAGCGGAGAAATACCAGTATTAAATATAGTAACAGACTATGAAAGACCAAATATTCAGAGCTATGAAGGTGATAGAGTAAATTTCACAATTAATAATGAATTAAAAGAAAAGCTAAACAACGCAGCAAAGGAAACAGGAACAACATTATATATGTTGCTTTTAGCAGCATATAATGTGATGCTGGCAAAATATAGTGGACAAGAAGACATTATAGTAGGAACAGCACAAGCGGGAAGATCGCAGGCAGAACTCGAAGATACTATCGGAATGTTTGTAAACACAGTAGCTCTTAGAAATCAGCCAAATGGAAATAAAACTTTTAGAGAATTCCTAGCTGAATTAAAAGATAATACATTGAAGGATTTTGAAAATCTAGACTATCAATTTGATGATTTAGTTAATAAATTAGATGTTAAGAGAGATGTAAGTAGGAACCCAGTATTTGATGTAATGTTTGTTCTTGAGAATATGGATTTTGGTATAGATGAAAACTATATGAAAATTAAATTAGTTGAATCAGAGTTAAATATATCAAAATTCGATTTGACATTAGTTGGAGCAGAGACAGAGGATGGCATAAACTTTAATTTAGAATATTGTAGCAAGTTATTTAAAAAAGAGACAATAGAAAGAATGAAAGAACACTACACCAATATATTAGATTGCGTAGTATCTAAATTAGATAGTAAGATATGCGAAATTGATGTAATTGGTGCAGAAGAAAAGGATAAGCTATTAAATGAGTTTAATAAAACAGAAACAGAATATCCAAAGGATAAAACAATACAGCAATTATTTGAAGAACAGGCAGAAAAGTCACCAGATAATATAGCAATAGAATATGAAGACAAAAAATTAACATATGGTGAATTAAATCAAAGAGCAAATTCTTTGGCAAGAGTATTAAGAGAAAAGGGTATAAAAGCAGATACAGTTGTAGGAATAATGGTAGATAGATCACTAGAGATGATGATAGGAATAATGGGAATATTAAAGAGTGGAGGAGCATATTTACCAATAGACCCTGAATACCCAGAAGACAGAATAAAATATATGCTTGAAGATAGTAAAGCTAAAATAATATTAAGAAAGAAAAATGTAGGAGAAGATATAGATTATTCAGGAGAAACAATATATTTAGAAGATGAAAACTTATATGTTAAAGAAAAGAGCAATTTAACTTCCATAAATAAGTCAAATAATTTAGCTTATATTATATATACATCTGGTTCAACCGGAACACCAAAAGGAGTTTTAATTGAACATTACAGCGTAATAAAATTGGTTAAAAACCCTAATTATATAGATGTAACTTGTAAGGATACATTATTACAATTATCTAATTATGCATTTGATGGCTCTATTTTTGATATATATGGATCATTATTAAATGGAGCAAAACTCGTTATGCTTAATAAAAATGATTTACTTGAAATAAATAAATTAGGAAGCATAATAACGAATAAAAAGATAAGTGTATTTTTTGTTACTACAGCATTATTTAATAGTATCGTGGATAATAATATAGAATGCTTAAAGAATATAAGAAAAGTACTTTTTGGAGGAGAAAGTATATCTGTACGTCATGCTAAAAAGGCACTTGAATATCTTGGAGAAAACCACATAGTACATGTATATGGACCAACAGAAGGAACTGTATATTCTACTTATTATAATATTAACCATATAGATAATACTAAAGGCTGTAATAATATACCGATAGGAAGCCCGCTAAGTAATTCAAAAGCATATATATTAGGAAAAGATAACTGCTTAGTGCCAATAGGGGTAGTAGGGGAATTATGTGTTGCAGGAGATGGGCTTGCAAGAGGATATTTAAATAGAGAAGAATTAACAAGAGAAAAATTTGCAGATAATCCATTTGAGCC
>JAEZKY010000075.1 GCA_023435985.1 Bacillota bacterium
TTATCTATTCTTCCTAGATATTCTATATTTCCATCTGGAAGCCATCTTGTTAAATCTCCTGTTCTATACATTTTAGTTCCTGGTTCAAATGAATTATCAATAAACTTTTCTCTTGTAAGTTCTTCCCTGTTTAAATATCCTCTTGCAAGTCCATCTCCAGCAACGCACAACTCTCCTGCTACCCCTATTGGAACTAGACAGTCATTTTCTCCTAATATATATGCTTTAGAATTACTAATAGGTTTTCCTATTGGTATATTATTTTCATAATTCTTATTAATTAGAAATGTAGTTGAAAAAGTGGTATTTTCAGTAGGTCCATATCCATTTATCACCGTTATATTTTTATTCATATCTCTTACCAAATTTATATGCTTAGGTGATAATACATCTCCTCCTGCTAATAGATATTTAAGTCCATTAAATATCCTTGGATTATACTGAGCTAATTGAGTAAACAATGCTGAGGTAAGCCATATTACTGTTATTTTATATCTATGTAATGCCTCTTCTAACATTTCAGAACTTAATATTACATCCTTGTTAACAAGATATAATTGAGCCCCATTTAGTATAGCTCCCCATATTTCAAATGTTGAAGCATCAAATACTATAGATCCAGTTTGTAATATACGGTCTTCCTCGCATAAATTTATATAATTAGTATTTTTAACAAGCCTAACTACACTTCTATGTTCAATTAAAACTCCTTTAGGTTTACCTGTAGTTCCAGAAGTGTATATAACATATGCTAAATTATCAGCTTTATTTACATTGTTTAAATTACTGCTTTCTTTTTCATATAATTTATCATCTTCTAGATTTATAACCTGAACATCATAATTTATATTTTTTAATAATTTATTTTGTGTTAAAAGTATTTTAGTTTTACTATCCTCTAACATATACTTTATTCTATCTTCAGGATATTCAGAGTCTATTGGTAAATATGCTCCACCAGCTTTTAATATTCCTAACACTCCTATTATCATCTCTAGAGATCTATCTACCATAATCCCTACTATTGTTTCTTTCCCTACGCCATTTTCTCTCAAAAGTCTTGCTAAGGAATTTGACTTTTCGTTAAGCTCTCTATATGTTAATTTCTTATCCTCATATACCACTGCTATACTATTAGGTGTTTTTTCTGTCTGCTCTTCAAATAATTGTTGTATTGTCTTATCTCTTGGATATTCTGTATCCGTTTTATTAAACTCATTTAATAACTTGATTTTTTCTTTATCACTTACGCACTCTAATCCATCAAGATTAGTATCAATGTTTTCTAAAACCTTATCTATAATGATATTGAATCTATCATAAATCCCTTGAATATCCTCCTCACTAAATAGACTTGTTCTATAGTCAAAGGACAAGTTAATGCGGCCATTTTCCTCTAAATCTCTTGCGATAATCTTCAATGGTTCATATTGATATCCACAATATTTATCAGTTAATTGAACCAATGTATCGCCAATAACCTTATCCTCACTTTGGAAGCTGTAATTTAAATATGTAAATACAATTTCATATAAACTCTCATAACCTTTTTGATTTAATTTCAAATCTCCTACTAGAATGTCATATGGATATTTTTGATGCTTAAATGCTACTCTCATTTCATTATCAATATCAGCAATTAATTCCTTAAAGGATTGCTTTTCAGGGAATATATATTTAAATGGCATTGTACTCACAAACATACCTACACCATTTCTTTCTCTTTTACCAGACCTGTTTAATATCCCTGTTCCTATAGTAATGTTTTTCTTTGAATAGGTTTTTCTTAAATACAAATTTAAGACTGCTATAAAGAAAGTATTTAAAGATGAATTGAACTGATTGCAAAATTCTCTTATTTTCATAGATTTCTCTATATTTATATCAAAGCCTATTCTCTTTCCTTCAATGTTATCATCTTTTGCATCATCAATTAACATATCAGGCAATTCAGTAAACTTTTCATTCCAATACTCTTTGTCTTTTTTAAATCTTTCTGATGCTATGTATTTTTGTTCTGATGCTATAAACTCAGTATATGAATATTCAATATTATTATCTATAGCTTCATTATTAATCATCTTATTATAGATATCACAGAATTGACTTGAAACAACGTTAAGAGACCAGCCATCTGCTATTATATGATGAGCTTTTAAATAAACGTAACTTTGCTCGTCTCCTAAATTAAATAAAGCCATATAGTACAACTTATTACTATATAGTGGAATCTGTTTTTTAAAATCTTCATCAGTCCATTTCTTTAACTCCGTAAAATTCTTAAAATAAAAGCGATCAATTTTTTCTTCCTTATATTCGTCTATATACTGTTTAACATCATTATTTTCAAGTGCAAATCTAAATCTAAAACCTTCATTTTTCTCCATTATAATATTCATTACTTTGTTTAAAATATCAAAGTCAACGGTTTTACTAATTTTCAGCAATCCACCAATATTACATAAAGAAACGTCAGATATTAAGTTTTGTACATACCATATTCTCTTCTGTGGATGTGTTAAATCATAAAAAGTTTTATTATTCATTTTTCTCATACTCCTATCTTTTTTAACCATTAAAATTAGCACTCTGTTTTTCTTGTTATATTTCAATAATTCTTTAACGTACTACTATGAATATATAGTCACATAATGAAAAAATTTAGTAAATATATATATCCTTAAACACAAAAAATTACATATTAAAAGTATATATGGCATGTTTTTCATCTTAGTTCTTAAAAACTTACTTTTTATGCTTAAATTTGTCGTTTGAATTCTGTTGTTGTTTAATATTTTTGTAAATGCAATTCATAATATATAAAATAGTCTCTATTTCATAAAAATCTGAAAAGGCTTATTGGGGTAGCAAATGATATTCTAAATGAAAAAGATCGCAAATTTATTTCTAAATTGCGATCTCATCTTATAATCCATATTATATTGTTTATTTATGCCTCTTCATTAATTAAATTCTGATCTTGAATTAAATTCGTTAGACTGTTTTTTTCATAGTCATAGCTTATAAACCTTTTGAAGGATTTTATAAAAATAAATGGAACAACTATGGCAATTATTACAACAAAAGAAGCAGACATGATAATCCTTATTGAAATAAAATCAGCCAGAACGCCACCAAGAGCCATAGCTATAGGAGTAAGTCCCTCACTAGTCATGCTCATAAATGCCATTACCTTTCCTCTCATTTCCTGAGGCGTTGCAGCTTGTGCTGTAGATATCAAAATAACATTTACAATTGAATTAAAAAATCCACCCAAGACTAAAAATATCATCATAATTGCAAAAAAAGACTGATTTACTGCAATAATAAGACTTGAATTATACACCACAATTGAAATTATAAACATTTTTAACCTTCTAGCAGGTGGAATGGAAATAGCAGACAAAAATAAGAATCCAATCATTGCTCCTCCCATAACACATGCCATTGCAATTCCATATTTCCCGGCTCCAAGATATGGAGTTTCCTGAAATAGAGGTAAAAAAAGAACCATTGAAATATATGAAAAAAAGTTTAGGGCCGCAGCCATAAATAATATGTATCTTAATCCTTTAAGTTTCCACATGAAAGAAAAACCATCTCTCATATCCTTTAAAAAATTCTGCTCACTCTTTTTTTCTACCGTTGGAATACTTATGAAAAATATTGAAATTCCAGAAAAGAAATATGATAGTCCATTAAACAAGAATAGAAATGGAGCACCAACTATCTGAAAAAGAAATCCTCCAGCTACATTTCCTACCATATTTGCCCCAGTATTCACAATTGCAAGCATGGAATTTGCATTTTCCAATCTTGAATTAGGCACAACATCAGGAACCGAAGAATTAACACATGGCCTAAATACCGCCCCACAAATACTTAATATAATTCCTGCCAAAAAAACTTCCCAAACTGATATTTTGTTATTAAAAGCAGCTATTGAAATAATCAGTACACTTAATCCTCTAATCATGTCCATCAATATTAGTAATTTTTTTCTTTTATAACGGTCGACCAGTACCCCAGCAAATGGCGATACCAAAACTCCAGGTAATGTCGATACAGCCATAAGTGCGCCCATTAATCCAGTAGAACCTGTAACCTCAAGCACCCAGAATCCTAATGCTATGCTATATGCTGCATCTCCCAATATGGAAACAAGTTGACTTTGCCATAAAATAAAAAAAACCGGTGTCCAAAGTTTATCTTTATTCTTCTTTAGAAACATGAACTTACTTCTCCTTACTATTTATTTTTACAATGTTAATATCTAAATATTGCATTTAAATATACTATGTATTTAGTTTTATACCATCTTAAAGCATATCTTTACATAATAAAAAAAAGGAGTAAATATATATTACTCCAAACACAATAAAACTTATATTAAAAGAAAAATACTTTCTGTCTCTCATTTATTACTTGAGAAGTATTCTTTTCATTCCCTAAAATGTGCTTTTAATTCTATCAATATTGAATTTTATACCAATGTATTCTATAAGTGTATATATGTAACTAAATTAAATAAAGGGGTTATTTAATGATAAAATCGTTATCTATTAAGATATCACAGTATTTGGAGGGAAAAAATTCTTCGCTAACCAAAAAGGATATATTAAAAATTCAATATGTTTTAGAAGTAATTTTAGGAGATTCAATTAAATTCTCAATTATATTTTTAATATTTTTCTTTTTACATGAATTAAAGTTATTTTTTCTAATATTTATTATTTTAAACACAACTCGTCCTTTTATGGGAGGTGTTCATTGCAAAACTTTTAATTCGTGCTTACTATGGAGCGTAATTTACTTTAGTTCAATATCAATATTTAGTCTTTGTGCTTCACATTTTAATATTGAATTCTACATATCTTCATTTACAATTTTTTTTATTGTAACTTTAGCGTTTGCTCCAGGTCCAAACGAAAAAAGGCCAGTAAAAAATAATGGAATATTAAAAATATTATCTTTAATATCCCTTACTCTTTGGAGTATATTATTTTTTAAATTGCCTAATATTCAAATCAACAATTGTATATTTGTAAGTTTATTTTTACAAATGTTTCAGTTAATTTATATTAATTTAAAAAGAGGTGTTTTTAATGGAAAGTTCTTTAAATATTTTTTCAATGGTACTACTTAAATTATTTAATTTAGTATCAGCATCAAGATGTCATACTTTTTTAGGTGAACCTGATTTTCCTGAAGAATTATTAAAGTAAATATCAAAAATAATTTTTCCACCTTCTACATTTAATTTTATATATCCTTTGTTAGCGTTAACTATTTGTTGTACATTGTACAAGCCGTAACCTCTTATATTTTCATCTTTAGTTGAGTAACCTCTTTTAAATATCTCATTTAAGTTAATTTCGTTATTATTAGCAATTTGATTTTTAACTATTAAATGAGATATTTCTTTTTCTTTGAATATATTAATTTCAATATTCTTATTAATACATTCCTCTTTCATTATTTCATCAAATGCATTATTTAACAAATTATTTAGTAAATTAGATATCTCATGATAACTTAATATATCGTCTAAAACTCTATTTTCTATGGTATATTTAAGATTAGCATTAATTTTTTTTGCCCTAACTAAATTATTGTAAACTACAGACCTTATTACAACATTCTCAGTATATACCAAGTCATTTATATGATTATCTTCCAGCTCTTCATCTTTCATATAATCACTAATTGCTTTCTTTATTTCTTTTTCATCTACAACTTCTAATATACCTTTTATAGTATTTTTATAATTAACGAAATCATGCTGTCTTTGTTTTATTTCTTGAACTATTTCATTAATAACATTACTATATTCATTTGCAAGTCTTAATTCTTCTCTTTCTTTAATTCCTTTGACTATGTATAAATATATTACTATTTGAGAAATAGTTAATATTGACAATGTTGATACTATAAGTAAAAGATTGTCAAAAATTATATTCTTATCATAACTCCACATTAATTTGCAAATAATAACATATACGCTAATTGTAGAAATAAAGTAAATTAATACATTATTATCTATTTTACTATAAGAAATTTTTTTACTTATATTCATCTTTGAATATATAATTATACCCACAGTTATTATTACTTCTATAATCATTCCTTTAGTAGTATCATCAAAAATAAATTTATCAATAATCATAAACAATGCTAACTGTAATATCATTAGGATAAATATTATAAAGAAATAACCCAAGATAATAACTTTTAAATCTTTTTCAAAAAAAATCCTATATACCATAATAGTTATTATATATGTAACCAAAAAACTAATTCCATTACTTTCTGTAACGGTCATTAATACAGATGCTATTATAGTACCTATTATAAATTTAATAATTCCATAACTTTTCTTTTCAAATACTGTCCATAAATAAAATACGTTAAACGTGTCTAAAACATTTAAAATCAAGTGATTTAGCATATCATTTTCTTTCCTTCTTTAAATTTAGATATTACAGTATTTTTAAATTTATATCCCAAAAGCGCGGTTTTATCATATTTGTTAAAATATACCTCACTAAGTTTTACATCTAACTTTTCAATTTTAAATACGCAATTTATATTTATGGCAAAAGCTCTATGACTCTGAATTATATAATCACAATCAATTAATTTTATTATTTTCTTTAAACTCGTATTATTAGAAACATAAACCCCATTAACAGTATTTATCTCGCAGTTTTTTCCAATAACTTCTACAAAAAGAATATCCTTTACTTTTATTCCTACAAATATACCATTCTTTAAGGTTACAATTATTTCTTTCTCTTCTATTTGGTTAGAATTATCCTTTTCATTGGCTAAATTATTAGTTTCATTAATGATAATCTTTTTTAACATAGCTTGTACACTATCTTTATCATATGGCTTCAATATGTAATCATAGCAATGTGTTTGTTTAAATGCCTGTGTTATATATTCCATATGAGTTGTTAAGAAAATAATTTGTCTGAATTCATATTTAGGAATATTTCTAATCTTCATTGCAAGATCTAATCCAGAAGAATCCTTTAATTGAATGTCTATCAAAAACATATTAATATCATTTTTTTCAATTATATCTAATGCTGTAATTTCACTGTCAGCTTCATAAATTTTCAAAAATTCATATGTAGATGTAACCATCTTTTTTAGAATATCTCTTTGAATAGAATCGTCTTCGACTAAAATAATATTATACAAGAAATATCACTCTCCAATCTAATAAGATGATAAAAATATATCATTTTCATACTGGCATATATTTAAATTCTCAATTATAACTCCACTTTAGGTTTGTCATTTTTGAAAATTATTATCTTTTCTAACTATATAATACAATATTATCTTATATTATACAAACTACTTATATATTGTATTTTTTACATTATTAACTTTTATCATCTACTTTCATTTAAATTTAATGAATTTAATATCTATTTCGAATATTCTTAAAATTAGCACAATATATCTTATAAAAAAATACGTTTATGTTTATTTTATTATAGATATATTTTTATAATTAGGTAAGCCTCTTAATTTTCCCAAATATTCAAATATAAGTATTTAAATAAAAAACATCTGTTAATGAATTAACATTTAATATTTTATATAAATATAAATCTTATTTTAATAAGATTTATATTTATATAAAATGTATTCATTAACAGATGGTAATAAATATCTATTAAAGTTTAAGTATAAATTTAATAGGCTGAATTTTATAAATTAATCTGCCTTTATATTTATTGTTAAGTTAGTTTTAATAGCTGGCTGTTCGCCTATCTCCAGCATATATATTGCACTTATGCTTCCACCATCTTCACTAACATTTATATCAAGCTTTTTAGTATGTATATTGACATCAAGTATTCCATAAGGTGTTTTATACATGGATACCGTTCTCACATTATTTTGAAACTCCATCTTAGTTTCTGTGGTTCCTTCTCTAATTAAATCAAAAGATTTTTCCCTAACTATTATGGTAGTTTTTGTTCCCTCCATACCTGAGAGTTTTGTTTCCTCATATTCAACCTTAAAACCATCATCTATCTTATAAAACTCTCCTGGTGTTACGACTCCTATTAAATCTTCTTCATCATTTAATACCGTGCTGTCAACCGTAATAATTGCTTTTTTCTTCATAATTTCCCTCCATTTTTTTATAAATATTTAACATAACAAGATACTTCTCTGAATTTACTTTTTCTCTAATTAATTATATACATATAATATTAATTAAAAATCAACCTATTATTTTTAATTAATATTATATTTTTCAAGTTCTTCTTGAGTTATAGAATTAACCTTCTTAACTTCATTAAATTTTGTTGCAAATTTACCGTACTTAACTTCAACTATTTCTTCATCTTTTCCTTTGCTATATCTAACAGCCAGCCTGCATGCTAAATTTATATCCTCTTCCGTAGGATTGTTTCCATCTGGTATTATTACCATTGCTCCTTTAAATTTAGACGGTAAAAAAACTATATCTTTATTATTTAATAATTGTTTTATTTTTTCACCTTCTTCTGATGTTCTTGAAACTATTATTTTCACATCATTATCGCTGACAAAATGTCTTCCGTATTTTAATAAATGTATATCTTTTTCAGTAACCTGCTCTTTTTTCTCTAAAATTTCTTTTAATCTAATAGCATAATTAGGTTCTGTTAATTTACACCCTCCTGCTGGTGATGGATAATCTTCTATTCCCCATTCTTTCGCTAATTCCATTTGCGTTTTTCTATTTCTTCCTGAGATATCTAATAATTTTTCTCTATCTACTAATCCATCAAGCTCCATCTGTGTTTCTTTTAAATTCTTCGCACATAGAGGTCTTAAAATCTTATCACTAAATCCTGATTGCTTTTTTACTATATCTAATGCTGCTCTATTTTGTGACATTGGTCTTTGGTTTAAAACTTCACCTGTAATGATAAAATCAGCATTAAACTTTTCAAGTAGCTCTCCAGAATATCTCATCATCATAGAATGGCAGTCTATACACGGATTCATGTTTTTGCCCCAGCCATGCTTTGGATCTCTAACCATTTCAAAATGTTCTTTAGAAAAGTCTATAACTTCTAATTTTATTCCTATTTGCTTTGTCATCTTTATTGCATTTTCTTCATTGAAAAAGTAAGATCTAAAACAAATCCCTATAACTTCTATTCCTTGATCTTTAATTAGTTTTGCGGCCAATATACTATCTAGCCCTCCTGAAATCATTGCCAACGCTCTTATCATATTACTCATCTAATCAAATATCTCCTTAAGTATCTCTAATATTTTAAATTTTATTTGTACGTCGTTTTGCTTGTCTTCATTATTATTGGATTTACTTTCATCGGTTTCTTGCTCTCCTTGATCTTCCTCTTCATGCTGACCTGCTTTTATTCTATTCTCTGTTTTATCATACTCGACCTCAGCTTTTGATTCATCAACAAAACATAATGGAGGAAACATTACGCACCACCAGTTCTTACCCTGTCCACTTCCTATTATTATTCTAAAAGCTTCATAATTACCTTGTGGTAAAACTATATTTCCATAAGACTTGTCCGGAAAATTTTCTCTAGATAACTGAACTTTTACTGCATAATCATATTTATTATTTTGAATTACTTCCTCTGCAATTTTTTTAACTTCGCCCATTCTATCTTTTATAATTTGCCTAGACTCGTCTAGTGACTTTGAAGAATTTAAATAAGGATATAAATAATCTATAACTTTATCTTTCACTTTTAATTTTAAATTTTGATCTTCATCACTATCACTATTCGCTATGACATGAAATCTAATCAATGAATCCTTAACTTCATTATAATCAAGTACTCTAACTTCCTCTGGCTTATTCTCTCCTTTAGCTTGATTCAAGTTGTCTTTTAAACTTGTACATCCAGCAAACACTCCCATGCTTGTACATATCATACCCATAGAAATTATCTTTTTTAGCTTAGAAATTTTTTTCATACAACAAACCCCCTTGTAGTTGAAAGTATTACCACTTGGAGGTTTTTTATACACTAATTCATATTAAATTGTTCTTGTTATAAATACATCCTTATATTTTTTCTTCATATTATCATAACACATTTGCGCTTTCAACATATCATCAAAAAATGCAAAAACAGTAGGGCCGCTACCACTCATTAAAGTTCCTATAGCACCATTTAATTTAACTTCATCCTTAATATTCATAATAACTTTATGCTTTCTTAGAGTAACATTTTCTAATAAATTTTTCATATTTTCTGCCACAAAATAAATGTCATCATTTTTCATTTTTTCTATTAAATTATCTATTTTAGGATGGAATATAACCTTTGACAGATCGAAAGCTTTGTAAACTTCCTTAGTTGATACTCCAAAAGGCGGTTTTATTAGAACTAATATTTTATCTTTAAACTTTTTTAATGTAGTGATTTTTTCTCCAATTCCTTCACATAATGCTGTTCCACCTTCTATACAATATGGAACATCAGCTCCAAGTTTTAAGCCTAGTGCCTTCAATTCATCAACACTTGCATTTACATTGAATATTTTATTCATTAACTTTAAAACACCTGCTGCATCAGTGCTTCCTCCAGCTAACCCAGCTGAAACTGGTATATTCTTAATTAATTTTATATCAACACCATCATTAATGGAATAAGTTTCTTTAAACAGTTTCGCTGCCCTATAAGCTAAATTTCTCTCATCTGTTGGAACATAATGCTTATTACATTTTATAGTTATTCCTGAATTGTTTTTCTCAATTTCAATTGTATCGTATAAATCTATAGTCTGCATTATCATTCTTAGTAGATGATATCCATCATCTCTTTTCCCAACAATATCTAAGGCAATATTTATTTTCGCATAAGCCTTAATCTCCATCTTCATATATCCTTTCTACTTATTTTAACAATATTTTATCATAGGTAAAAATTCTTGTCTAATTAAGTTATACAAAAAGGTTTCTATAAAAATCGTTTAAGATTCATGCCTGAGTACTTATGATGAATGAAGTATTTATATATTCTTACAATTACACTGCAATCATATCTATCTATATTGCTTATAACTCTCATCCAAAAGATTTATATTACTTATTGTTCCTTTATTTATAAAATCTAAAAGTGGATTTAATTTTTCATAAAACACTACAATTATATCACCTTTTTTACTTATTTCTATGGCATGTTTTAATGCCTCAACTTCATCTAAACGTATCATTATTTTAGCATTTTTATTATTTTTTAATACAGCTGTTTTTAATAACTCTGCAATTTCTCCACTTTGTCTTCCTCTTTTGTCTTTATCTTCCTTTATCACTATTTTATCGAGATTCTTTGCACATATTTCTCCAATTGTATATCCTATATCATTCTTTCTGTCTCCAGGTATTCCAATGACTCCAATCAGACTGCTTTGCCCTTTCATCTTTTTTAACGAAGATATTACTGCCCTATATCCTTCAATATTGTGGGCATAATCTAAAATAACTGTCCTATCATAACAGTCATACACATTAAATCTTCCTCTATTAAATTTATCATCTAACTTAAAATCCATAAATCCTTTTGAAATCATACAATAATCAATTTTTAAGCCTACTAACCCTGCGCAAGCTGCCATTGCATTTTCAATATTATACTCTAATTTTCCACCATAAGATATTGGTAATTCTTTAACTGAAACAATTTCATACTTTCTATTATTATTAACTACACATATGTTATTATCTTCAATAAACACCGCTATCTTTCCATTTGAAATATTTTCTTTTATTAATGGATTTTCTTTAGATTTAGAGAAATAAATCTTCTCAGCTGTAAATCTATTTATTACACTTTTACTATATTCATCATCAGCATTTATCACCACAACGCCATCGCTTTTTACTGCTTCTCCAACTAATGCCTTTACCATACTTAATTCTTCAATAGAATTAATTTCATCTAACCCCAAGTGATCATTAGTTATATTAGTTATTATAGCGACATCTGCTAAGTCATATGCCAATCCTTTCTTTACCAGCCCACCTCTAGCAGTTTCTAAAACTGCCACCTCTACATCTCTATTAGTTAATATTGTCCTTGCACTCTTAAATCCAGAATCGTCACCCTTATGAATACACTTATCATTCAAATATATACCATCTGTTGATGTCATACCTACGTTATTCCCCATTTTTCTTAGTACATGACTTATTAATCTTGTAGTGGTTGTTTTTCCATTAGTTCCTGTTATAGATATTATAGGTATATTCTTAGGCTTTTCATCGTATAGCATCCTAAGTATTGCCTTTCCAACATTACGAGACTTGCCTTTTGAAGGAAAGTGATGCATTCTTATTCCTGGTGCAGCATTTATTTCTAATACAACACCATTATTTCTATCAAGAGGAATTCCTATATCTCGTGCACAAATATCTACTCCACATATATCTAATCCTAAAGCTTTAGCTGCATTTATACAGTGTTCTATATTTTCCTCACAAATTTCTTCTGTACAATCTATTGCCATACCACCAGTTGAAAGATTTGCATTTTCCCTTAACAATACCTTTTCTCCTCTTGAAGGTATATAATCCAGCTTAAATCCCCTTTTTAAAAGATTACCTATTAACTCTGAATCTATCTTTATTTTTGTTAATGCTTTTTCATGATCTTCTCCTCTTAATGGACTTTCATTAACAATATCAATTAACCTTTTTATATTGTCTCTACCATTACCTATAACAAAAGGTGCTATCCTTAAAGCTACTGCTTCTACCTTATAATTTACTACACAAACTCTATAATCCTTACCTTCAAAATACCTTTCTATAATAATTTCCTTTTGCTTTTTCTTCAAATCAATATATGAACCTACCAATTGTCTTTGATTTTTTATATTGAGCAATACTCCTTGCCCTTTATTTCCGTACTGAGGTTTTAACACTACTGGATACCCTATTTTTTCTGCCTTTTGCAATAAATCGATTAAATTTAATACTTTTCCACCTTCTGCAATAGGAATGTTTTGATTTTGAAGCAATTGTTTTGTTAAAAGCTTATCGCAAGAAATATCAACTCCTACACATGCAGTTTTATTTCCTATAGATGCTTCAATGATCCTCCCTTTTTTACCATATCCTATTTGATATATATTGCTATCTCCAAGCTGCATAATTGGAAGGTTATACTCTTTGGCCGCATCGCAAATCGCTTTTGTTGTTGACCCCATCTGCTCATTCTTTAATATACCTTTTATAATATTTATTCTTCCTTTAAAATTTATAGGATTTTGCTTGATTAAAGAATTGATTATGTCAACCGCCAAGTTAGCTATTTCTATTGCTGTATTTTTATACTCATATTGTACAATAACATAATATACTTCTCCTTTAATTTCTCTTGCTTTCCCATAAGCAACATCTATTCCAAAATTATTTTGTATTGCTATTATAATATGCTCACAAATATGTGCTAAATAAGTTCCTTCATTTAATCTTTTAACAAAGCCTCCTTCTTCATCAATTCCACATCGATGAGTTTTTAATTCAGGTATTAAATTAACAAGGTTAAAATTAAAATTAGTTATTTCATTGCTTGGTATTTCTGAATATCCTTCTAAATCAACATCTAGTCGTATACACTTTTTATGGGAATAAATGTTTTGTCCTTCATATATTCTCTTTTGTATTATCTTCATGATTGTTTTTTTCCTCCTCAAAAGGTGACTTTTTTCTAAGATCGAATTTACTTTTATTAGTCAATATATGCAATTTCACATTGTGCATGCTCAAAATATCATCAGAATATAATTCTGAAACATTAGTATATGTAATTGTGCTGCCATCAATAAAATAGACTGCGCCTTCCCCTATAACTTCTATAACGCCTGATTGGTTCACTATTATTCCAGTGTTTTCATCTATCCCTATTCCTAATACTTCAGGATTTTGCGCAATTCCAGTTAGCAATCTTCCTATTCTTCCTCTTTGGGCAAAATGTTGATCAATTATGACATCTTTAATCAAGCCAAACCCAGGAGACATTTTTAATGTGCATTTTCTTGGTGAGTCTTCATCTTTTCCTTGAACTATCATTGTATCACTCATAACAGATGCTCCAGCAGAAGTTCCAACAATGAATGTTCCCTTATGACACGCTTCCCTTAAAGCATCATAAATTGGAGTTCCTCCTATTAAACTTGTTATCCTTAATTGATCTCCACCAGTGAAAAATATCAATGATGATTCCTTTATAAGCTCTACATTCATTTCATCATAAGCTTCGGTTCGTTCATTAATATCAAGTATCTTAATATTTCTTACCTTTAATTCCCCAAAAACTTCTTTATATTTATTAGCAGCTTCTCTAGGATATTCAGTTGCAATTGTTGCAACGAGCAACGTATCTTTGTCTTTATCTATAGAGTCACATACTCTTCTTAAAATTTCTTTTTTGCCTTCTTTATCCTCTGCACCTCCAATAATTATTAAATTGCCACTTAATATATTTTTCAAATATTATCACCTCATATCATGCATTAAATATTCTTTCCATCAATTTTCATATTTATTCAAAAAATAACTGTAGGTGTCTCTAGTTACTCTAGTTACAAGTGACCAATTGCAATTGATAGTTTAAGAAGGATAACCAGCTGATTTTTTTTAAATAAAAAAAGATACCTAAAAACTCAAAATGTTTTCTAAGTATCTCTTCAAATATGAATTTTCTATATCTTCTTAAAAAATTGCTTTTCCCGGAATTATTAATTTTTGTCCTACTTCAATATGTTCTGGATCTTCTATTTTATTTATTTTAATCAAATTACCAATTGTTGTATTATATTTTTTAGCTAAATTCCAATAACTATCTCCTTCTCCTACTACATAAATTGTTATACTAGCCTTTTTCTCTGGAATTTCCCCCTCTTCTTCAACTATATTGGTAACAAATTCTTTATTCATTTCATACAAAATTTTGCCTGATAATGCTATAGTAGCTTTTATTGCTATACTATTTCCTTCCATTGTTGCATCTATGTTTTCTAAATTCCCTTTTGCTATGCATTTCATATTTTCATCAGCACCAAAAATATCGATTGCTGCAGAAAATGGTATTTCAGCTTTTATGCTTGCTAAATATCTTTCCTCATCGTTTGTCTTATATAGGACATCTGCTTTAATAATTCCTTCTACAACAATTCTATCCTTCACAACTTGCTTATCTGTTAATATAATTGTTCCACTTGCAAATATAATATGTTCTGGTCTTAGGTTGTTTTCTTTTAGTTGAATATTGTGTTTAATTGTTGACTCTGAATTATTTACTCCATGAAGAATTCCAACTTCATGATCATCTTTTTGAAGACCAAGAGAGCATTTTGTAGAATATGCATCTTTAATGGTGTCTATGTTTTCCTTTGAGAATATCTTAATATTTGCCTTAACTATAAATTCATCATTTATAATTCTAACCTCTCCTAAATCATCATCTTCTAACATTAAATCATTATTTGATATTTCATATGAAGCTGTTGGAATCATATCAGGTGTAATTCCATCAATTTCTTCTTCCTTTGATAGATAAATATCATCCTCTAAAGGAATTATCTCTTTGGAATCATCTCCTTTATATAAAATATTCAATTTACAATAGCATCCAAGGTAAACTTTATTTTCCGCAATTTTCACTTCCCTTTTGTGCAATAATAATGAGCATCTTAATATCTTGTTTATTTGCGGTTTATCCATTCCAACTCTAATCATAGACTTACCTATTAGTTCCACATCTTCAGCTGCACTAATTCTATTTATTGTTTCTGTTTTCTTTAAAACTTCTATTTCATCACTGCCTTCAATATCCTTTACAAATTGAAATTCATTACTCTTATAAAGTTCCCAGCCAACTGCAATTATGCCTTGAATAGATATTTTTCTTTCATTCATTATGGCTGCTTCAATATGTTCAACATTACATTCAGCTTCACAAAAAACTTTATTTTCTCCTTGATTTAAATCAATATTATTCGTGAAGTTTTGATTATAATTAACTGAATTTACAGCAAGTCCATCCTCTTTAGCTAGGTATATTACTGTATATTCAACCTTTCCCTCAATTACTATTTTATCTCCAATCAGTTCTTTATTAACTATCATTGGTCTAGCTTCAATAGTTAATATTTCTTGTACATCTGGATGAGTATCTGGAATCAAATATTCATCTTTTAAAACTGTATTCGCATTGTTTTCTCTAAGCAATTGTTCAAATTGCACATTTTCTTTTACAACATCTATGTCTGCCATATTTCTATACCTCCATAAAATTCCTATTATTTATTTATATACGTATTAGAATAAATTTATGATAGATATATTCTTGCATTTAATATGGAAATTAGACAAAAGTATTGTAAAATCGGTGTAAAATCTTTTTTAAATTTTTTTTATTTTTTTCTTGACATATATATTTTTTTGTCGTAATATAGTAAGTGGTTATTGACCATATAACCTCTCATAAATTCTCAATACCCTTTTATACCATAGTTGAAAGATGGAAACCCACCATCTTTCTTTTTTTATATAAAATAATACCTAATAATACGAGTTTCGTCTTATTATAGACTCCTTTGCTATTCGTCGCAAATCATAGATACTATCCTTTCCATAAATTCACATAATTACTTTTTAAAAAATAATTATATATATTCTAACTTTTGGATACCTTCTTAAATGTGAATCTTTTAAAATTGTTTGTTTAAATTATCCTCATAAAAAAAACTCCGATTTAATCGAAGTTTATATTCTAGATGGAAATACCAATTGTACAGTCTTTGTTAATACATCTGAATAGCTGTATGTCACGGTCCTTTGGGTGTCACTTTTTAATCTAATAACAAAAATACTTGGGTATACACTTTCTATTATGCCATCATTAACTAAAATCTTTTTTCTTCCACCATTAGCTTTTAGAGTAACTTTCTGTCCTATATGTCTCTCTATATCATTTTTAATGGAAGCAATGGTTTTGACTTTTTCCATGATAAACACCCTCTTTCATGTTAAATTATATACCAAAAAGCCTTATTTGTCAAGCAAAACAAATATTTTATCATTTATAGCACCACATTGTCAATGTAAACATTTTTCCAATTATATATGTTTTTAAGCTATTTCATTTTATTATCTGCATTTATTTAATTATTATTCCCTTTATCTCTAAATTTAACATAAAAATAATATCTTCAACTAATTTTAAACTTATTTCTTTCTTCAAATACCAAATTTACAACTCACTTCAGCAACAAAATAAATAGATAAATAAGTACATAATTAATCTTCCCATAGGGAAAATTAACATTTGATATTGGTGATTTATAAAAGTTTTAAATTGCCAAATTTACTTATTTTCATATTAAAGGAGCGAAAATTTTATGAGTGAAGAAATACTAGAAAAATTAGAAGGAAGAGTAAGCTATCATGATTCCGTTGAAGAAATGTTAAAAAGAATTAGAGAAGATAAGATGTCTAATGTATTCGATAGATATGCACTACAAGAAAAAATTAGATGCAAATTTTGCCTTGAGGGTTTAAGCTGCCAATTGTGTTCAAATGGTCCATGTAGAATAAGCGAAAAGACCGGGCAGGATAAAGGTGTATGTGGAATAGAAGCAAATGGTATGGCAATGAGAAACTTTCTTCTAAAAAACATAATGGGTGCTGGTACATACAGTCATCACGCTTATGAGGCTTTTAGAACATTAAAGGCTACTGGTGAGGGAAAAACTCCATTTAAAATTACTGATGTGGATAAACTTAAATGGATGTGTGAGAAAGTAGGAATAGATACAAGCAAGCAGATTAACGATATGGCAATTGAATTAGCTGTGTTACTTGAGGATCAACAAAAGGTTGATTCAGAAGATAGAAATATAATGGTAGAAGCTTTTGCACCTAAAAAAAGAAAAGAGTTATGGAAAAAGCTCGCTATTTATCCAGCAGGAACAGTTCATGAGGAACAAAATTGTGTAGCTAGCTGCCTTACAAATGTAGATGGTAGTCATGTTTCTTTAGCCATGAAAGCTCTTAGACTCGGAATTGCCACAATTTATAACACTCAAATAGGACTTGAGATGGTTCAAGATATACTATTTGGAACTCCTAAACCACATGAAGTTAATATGGACCTTGGAATAATGGATCCTGATTACGTAAACATAGTATTTAACGGTCATCAGCCATGGCCTGGAGTTGCAACTCTATTAAAAGCAAGAACCTCTGAAATTCAAGAAAAAGCAAAAGCTGCTGGGGCAAAAGGACTTAGAATAGTAGGCTCTATTGAAACTGGCCAGGAGCTATTGCAAAGATTTGAGGTTGATGATGTATTTATAGGTCACATGGGGAACTGGCTCACCATTGAACCTTTATTAGCTACTGGTACCGTTGATGTTTTTGCAATGGAGGAAAACTGTTCTCCCCCTGCTATAGATATGTATGCTGAAAAATATCAAATAACTTTAGTGGCTGTAAGTACCATAATAGATTTACCAGGTGTTAAATATAAAATCCCTTATGATCCTTTTGAAGTTGATAAGATGGCTGACAAATTAATTGAACTTGGAATAGAAAACTTTAAGAAGAGAAAAGAAAGAAACATAGTTCCAATGGTTCCTAAGAAAATACAAAAAGCAATTGCTGGTTTTTCAACTGAAGCTGTACTCGGCGCTATTGGAAATAAACTTGATCCGTTAGTAGATGTAATAGCTGCTGGCAAAATAAAAGGAGTTGTTGCTCTTGCAAACTGTTCAACCTTAAGAAATGGTCCGCAGGACTGGATGACAATAAATCTTACAAAGGAGCTTATAAAAAAAGATATATTAGTGGTATGTGGCGGCTGCGGAAATCATGCTCTTGAAGTTGCTGGTCTTTGCACACTTGAAGCTGCTAATGAAATAGCAGGTGAAGGATTAAAGGAAGTCTGTAACCTATTAAAAATTCCTCCAGTACTAAGTTTCGGAACCTGCACCGACACTGGAAGAATATCTATGCTGGTTACCGCTCTCGCAGATCACTTAGATGTCGATGTATCTGATCTTCCAATAGCTGTTACAGCTCCAGAATGGATGGAACAAAAAGCAACTATAGATGGAATTTTTGCATTAGCCTATGGTGCATATACTCACTTATCACCTACACCTTTCATGACTGGAGCCCCTCAACTAGTAGAGCTCTTAACTAAAAAAGCAGAAGATGTAACTGGTGGAAAAATAGCACTAGGTGATGATCCTGTTGAAGTTGCCAAAAATATTGAAACTCACATACTTGCAAAGAGAAAAGGAATGGGCTTAAAATAATTCTTTAAATATAAAATATAGACTAGATAAATAAGAATATTTTTTCTTAATCGTCTAGTCTTAATATTTTATTATATACATGTCAATTATATTAAAGCTTTTAATTTTCTAATTGCTCTATTATATACTTCAAAAAATACAACATCTTTTGTCATTAATAATATTACTAAATATAATGCTGCACAAACCATGACATCTAATGCACATGATATAACTATACTATCTACAAAATAGTTTATACTAAATACTATTGGAATAAATAACAATGAATAATATAAATATTTTATATTTTCAAAAGAAAATAAATATATGTTAATTTTTATCTGTTGCTTAACCACCCTATATTCTAATGCTATCACTATTATATTAGAAATTACAGTTACAATAATTGAATTTGTTGCTGTAAATGTATTTGTGATTACAAGCAATATATTAATTATTAAGTTAAATAATCCACCTACGAAAAATATTTTTACATCTTCTTTTTCTTTTCTGTTAAGATATATTATCTGATTTGAAATAATTCCTTGAATTCCAAGAGTCAGCATATATACTGAAAATCCCATTAGTAAAGGAAACCACTGAACATAGGTAGAATGCTCCCTTTCAAATATCCACATTACCTGCTTTGAAACACATAATAATCCAATGGATGCAGGAAATAAAAATATGAAGTATATCTTTACCACTTTGTTTAATAAGTAAAGATAACTATCCTTTGAATTGTTTCCTAAATTATTCGAAAGTCTTGGCATTGTAACTTGAATTATTGTAAGCATTAATGCATTTATTATAGATATAACTTTTTGGGTTATTCCAAAAGCTGAAAGATCAGTTGGTGAACTATATCCATCAATTATTAATCTATCAAAATAAGTATACAAAAGACCAGTATTAGAAAGTATCACCGCTATAAACATGGGTTTTATGTATTTAACAATCATTAAATTGGAGAAATCAAATTTTATTTTTCTCTTAATATAAAAATAGCTCAAAATATTATTCAAAATATTTGTTGCCAAACCTAAATACAAAAAGAATAGAAAATTCTGCTGACCTCTTATGGTGCAAATAACTATTATTGAATATATTATCTTAACTATCATAGTCTTTATTGTTATAAAATCATAATTCTCTAAAGCTTCATTTACCCACTCTACATAAAATAAATTAAATGTCATATTTAGTCCTACAATTACACATGTGTAAAAGGCCGCATTGTTTCTATAAAATATATATAATGAAAACATATATATTACTGATACTATAAGAGTAGAAGCTGTAGTTATGAAAAATAGACTAGTGAATGTTTTACTAAGTTTTGTTTCATCTTCTCTTACCTTACTTATTTCTCTTAGTCCATATTGATAAACACCAAAACTTGCAAGAGCTAAAAGCAATGTATTATAAGTTTCAGCTTTTGTTATGTAGGAATAAAGTGTTACTCCAAGTGAATTAGTTACAATAGGTATTACCATTATCGGTAAAACTATATTGCATAAATTAAGTATTGCATTAAAAGCCGCATTTTTTGAAATAGACTTAGACATTTATTACCTCCTATAACCCATTGTGGATTATGTCATGATAAAATTATACCTTTCTTACTTATTATGGTCAATTTTCCCAAAGTACCATATAAAAAAAGTAGTCTAATTATGAATATTAAATAAAATTTCACTATTTATATTTTCACTTTTAACAAGGCACGTTTATATGCTTGTCTATTTTCTATTAGGAAGAAAATAGACAAGTATACTTATTTATTATTTTTAATATGTCTAACATTAAATATATGGAGACTTAGGATATCCTTCTCTATATTTCCCTCTCGTCTGTAATCCTCCAACACCCCTTATTCCTGTTATAGTATTTTCAATTACGTCAGTTATCGAAACAACCTTGTCTATCCTTGTATAAGCAATCTTTTCACATACAAACACAGGATCCAAGCAGTGAATTAAAACTCGATTTGGGCTGGATGCGAAATTAGCACCTACATCTAATATTCTTTCATAACAACTCTGGCATGCTCCTGCAAATATTACTAATTCATCATAACTTGAATTATAATTTCTCAAATTTCTAACTGATTGTAGATAATACTTTGAATTTCTATAATTATCCAAGCTCAAATAATCCTTTGGTTCTTTTAATACACTGTCGTGACCTGTTAATACTACTATATCTGGTTTTATTTCTTTTACCAAATCTACTATTACTTCAGGTTGTTCTCTTTCTGGTATTGCCCTGCCAACTGCATCTAAAGACAATTGCCTGTATACTTTTAAACAGGTTTCCATATACTCACTATCACCATCTACATGAAGTATTTTCCCTGGCCTTCCAAACATCAATTCATTTTTTGCTTTTATTTTAGGAGATTTCTCAGCTTTATCTCTAACGTCACTTCGGAGTATCATGGCTTTTTTTATTGCTTCATTTACTCTTGTATTTAAAATTCTATCTTGAGAGCCACTATCTTCCTCAGCTAATTCGAGATCGTCTATACTTGCATCTGCTATTATTCTTATATTTATTCCTTTAAGAATAATATTTTCACTTCCACTTTTATTTTTGATATCAATTATTTTGAAAGTAACATCTTTATTATAAGATTTCCGTACAACTATATCTCCAATGTCCATTCTTTTCTCCATATTAATTATTTCATAATTTATAATATGGCCATTACTAGTTATGAGTGACAAGTGCTAAGCAACAAGTTACTGATAGCTTATCACTCATAACTTGCCACTAAATAAGTGAGCTGCCTATAAATAATATTTCAATTATTTTTCAGGCAGCTGCTCTTAATTTCTGCTTATTAAACTTTATATTCATTCTTAAACTTTTCCAAGAAATCTAAATATTTTTCCTTCTCGTTTATTATGGATTCCAATTTACTAGCAAATGTATTTTGTCCCCAATTCACTTCATTATAATAATATCTATTAGCAAGCCTCCAATACCTTTGTGGAAACTCAAGATATGCATATAAAACTTTATATTCTGCTTCCCTTAATTTAGATACTGAATTATATGAATCTATAATAGCCATAGCAAATTCGATATTCCATTCAACTCTCTTTAAAACCTTTATCATAAAATTACTTATATCAAAAGTTCTAACTTCCCTTTTGCAATAATCAAAATCTATAACATGTACATCCATATCATTACTTAGAATTATATTATGATAAGTAAAATCATGATGGCAAAAGCTCTTTTCATTTTCTGCAAGCATACATAATTCATAATAATCCGATTCATTTAAAACTTGCAATGATTTCTTTCCAATTTCCTTATAAAACTCCATTGATTTCAAATATAGCATATCAAAGTCGCTTTTTATGCTCTTTTTTCTTACCATTTCTCTCATCTTGTCCAAAGATTTAATCCTCTTCTCTATTAAATGAGGCCATCTGCCAAGATCACTTTTTAACTTTGAATTTTCTGGTGGATCATATCCCTTGGATGCTTCATGAAGATTAGCTAAAGTCTTAGCAGCAATCCTTACTTCATCTATGTTATGAAAGTCACATTCCCTTCCTTCTAACCATTCAGATAAAGTATACAAGTCTTCATTAACTAATGCATAAGGCTCTCCATTTATGTTTAAATAATATTTATCTAAATTATTAAAACCATTTTTCCTTAAATGCTCTTTAGCACCATATACAAATAATAACTTTTGAGGCCCATAATTTATCTTCTTTAAACATCTTTCGCCCTTGTCTGTTTTAATATAGTAAACTCCCTTATTAGCTTTCATTTTTTCTATCTTAATGTTGAATTGTCTTTCTATTTCAAATTCCCTCATCATACTTCTCACCTCCTGTATATTTATATGAAGATATTATTTCTTTTATTAACATTTTTTATATTCTTTTAATATAATAGATTAAGACAAATGCTTTGAAAGGGTTTATTAATGAAAATAGGAATAGATGGCAGGGCTGCAAAGTGGTATCAAGGCACTGGAATAGGCACATATACTAAACAATTAATACTGAATCTTAGCAATGTTGATTCTCATAATAATTATTTAATTTTCATGCCACAATGCGACTCTTTAAATGATTTAAAAAATAATTTTACAACAAAACTTGTTGAATCAACACCTACTAATAGTTTTTGGGACGATATAAATGTTCCTAATATATTAAATAATACTGATATAGAGCTTTATCATGTTCCACAAAATGGAGTTGGACTTTCTGAAAATATTGAATGTAAAAAAGTTATTACTTTACACGATATAATTCCACTAAGAATGCCTGAAACTGTTAGCGATAGATATTTAAAAATATTTAATGATGAATTACCTAAAATTTTGGATAATTGTGATGGCATAATCACTGTTTCTGATTTTTCTAAAAGCGACATTGCTAAAGAATTTAATTTTCCTTCTAAGAATATCTATGTAACTCCACTTGCTGCTCAAGATATTTACAAACCTATGAGTAAACGTGAATCAAAAGCTTTAGTTACAAAAAAATATGGAATTGAAGAGGACTTTATACTTTATGTCGGTGGTTTCAGTCCACGAAAAAACATCATAGGATTAATTGAAGCCTATTCAAATCTCTCGAATAAACTAAAGGATACCTTCAAACTGGTCATTACAGGTAAAAAAGGTCCTTCTTATAGTAAATATAAGAGCAGAACTGAGGAATTAAACGTATCTAATAACGTAATTTTTACTGATTTTATCCCTATTGAAGATATGCCATTATTTTATAATGCTACTGAAGTATTAGTTTACCCTTCTTTTTATGAAGGTTTTGGCCTTCCGCCTATAGAAGCTATGGCTTGCGGAACTCCTGTGATAGTTTCTAATGTTACGTCATTACCTGAAGTATGTTATGAATCAGCACTTTTCATAGATCCTAATGATGTCGACTCATTAACTTACGACATAGAAAGAGTACTAAGCAATAGCTTACTAAGACTAACAATGGTAAAAAAAAGTTTAACCAGAAGCAAAACTTTTTCATGGAATAAAACAGCCATTAATACAATATCTGCTTATGAATCAATATTAAATTCTTAATTTTGTTAATGTCTAAATCCTTAATCTTAATATTAACTCTATGAATTTTTTTTACTAATTATTCTCATAAAAACAGGAAGTTCATATGAACTTCCTGTTAATGCATACTTACTTAATTAATAAATATTTATTTCAAATTGTATAGAAAAATATCTCCCTATTTAGATTATTTTAGTAAAATTTCATAATGCTATAGAGTAAATACTTACATAATTTCTATTAATGTATGTCCAAACTTAATATATACTATATATCTCATGAAAGAAATTTATTTTTATAAGCTTTTAAAAATTCATCTCTAAATTCTTCATTATTTAATTTGGTTTCAAATCTATTTAAATATACTTCATAATCCCATTTTTTTCTCTTATAATAATAATCTCTTGAAATCACATAAAAATCTCTTGGAAATTCAATAAGAATGTATA
>JAEZKY010000105.1 GCA_023435985.1 Bacillota bacterium
AATTACAATTCTCTTAGCATGTAAAGTATCAATAACTGCGCTGCCTTGTGCTAAAAATTCTGGATTTGAAGCTACTTCTATATGAATGTTATTTTTAACATTTTCTTTTAAAAATTCTTCAATTCTATCATTAGTTCCTATTGGAACTGTTGATTTAACCACTATTAAACAATCTTTCTCTGCATTATCTGCAATTTGACGGCATACATTAAATACATAATCTAAGTTAGCTGATCCATCTTCTCTTTCTGGAGTACCAACCCCTATGAATATTAAATCAGCATCTTTGTAAGCATTTTTATAATCAACTGTAAAATGTAATCTATTCTCATCATGATTTCTCTTTAGAAGTTCATCTAAACCTGGTTCATATATAGGTGAAATTCCCTTTTTCATCATTTCAACTTTATTTTTATCTATATCAACACAAGTTACATCATGTCCTATTTCTGAAAGACATGCCCCTGTAACTAAGCCTACGTATCCTGTTCCTGCAACTACTATTTTCATCTTCATATTTATACCTCTCATTCTATCTAGCATGTTTGTCTCCAAATAGTACAGAAAATGTTTTTAAAATTAATTTCATATCAATTAAAATACTTCTCTCATGCACATATTTTATGTCTAATTCCATCCATTCTTCAAAATCAATATCATTTCTGCCTGACACTTGCCAATAGCAGGTTAATCCTGGCTTAACCTCTAATCTAGTCATCATCCAGTCATCGAATTTTTGAACTTCTTTAGGAAGTGAAGGTCTAGGTCCAACTAAACTCATTTCACCTTTTAATATATTAAACAATTGTGGAAGCTCATCTATGCTTGTTTTTCTTATGAATCTGCCAACTTTAGTTACCCTTGGATCATTCTTCATTTTGAACATTGGTCCGCTCATCTCATTCTTACATTGTAGTTCTCTCTTTAATTTTTCTGCATTAACTACCATTGATCTAAACTTGTACATCTTAAACACTTCACCATTTTTCCCAATCCGCTCTTGGGCAAAAAATACAGGTCCTCTTGATTCAAGCTTTATTATTATTCCAATAATTAAAAATATTGGTAGCAAAAGTGTTAATCCAGTTAAAGAACAAAGAATATCCATAGTTCTTTTAAAAAAGTAATACTCCATCCTAGGTTCAGCTCTATCTTGGAAGACAGCCTCCCCTTTATTAATTTCTAGTTGCTGCATTTTATCACCGCCCTATGATAATTAATTAGCAATTAAGTTTTTTAATTCTTTACCTCTTTTAATTAAGATAAACAATAGTAAACCTAATTGCTCCTTCAATAAGATGAATCTTGCTTAATGTAATTTTGTTTTCTCTACACTCTGTATAAACTATATTACAATGAGTATCTATACTTTTCAACACACAATAAACGCTACATTAAGCAATATCAAGGATAGATGCTAATATAGCGTTTTATGACAAATATTTATTCTATTTTCATTTTTATGGTATCTAAATTTGAGACATGTAATATGGATTAAATCTTAAGAAACGATAATATAGATTTCTTACTTTTTATTTTTTTACCAACAAATTCCACCTCGTGATTATTTAATAATTTTTCAGAACTTTCTTCAAGAATTTGTTCATTCATTAGTCCACTAGTAAGACTTGTAACTCTCAATACTTCAATGGCATCTCTTATACCAGAATTTCTACTTTCCACATTATGTGCATCAGAACCAATAAAATTATATATGTTATTTTCTAAATATAAAGAAGCAGTTTTTCTAACATTTTCTCCAAACTTTCCTTCAATACTTCCTGAATTCATCTGAAATAGATATCCAGCATCAATAAACTTATTAATTAATGATGGTTCTTCTCTAAATGGTTTATACCTTTCTGGATGGGCTATTATTGGAACAATATCCCTAACCTGCAATTCATAAAGAATATCAACTATATTGCTATCAAATCCATGCATAGGAAATTCAATAAGCATATATCTGGAATCATTTATAGTCCCTATATTACCCTGAAGGAAATTTTCAATTATGCTTTCATTATAATAGATTTCCTGACCACTATAAATTTTGATATTTATTCCTTCTTTATTGGCAGCAATTGCAACCTCATTCGTTAAAGCTTTAACTTCATTTATAGTTGCATCTCCGTATTCCAATAAATAGTGAGGAGTTGCTACAATTTCTCTTGTTCCATTTCTTTCTGCATTTCTTAACATTTCTAGTGTCATTTCCATACTTTCAGAACCATCATCAATACCCGGTAATATATGCGAATGTATATCTGCTATCATAACCACACCCCCTTTTATAAGTTAAGGAAGAAAAGCCCAACAGGCTTTTTTAAATATATTTTAAAAATCCTCTTAAGGTTTTCATCTTTAACCTATCACTCTTAATCTGTCTAATCCATTATCCTTCATTAAAGATATGCTTACATAAAATAAGTTACTTTCTCACTATGTCTCATTATAATTATAATACCATGTAAAATAAACTTTCATATATTATACATTTCTTAAACATGATCTGCCAATATATTTTTGTAAATACATGGATTTAAGTTTTATACCTATATATCTAAATTTTATTTGAGTAAAGGCTGAAGCATTGTCGAAAAACGACAAGCCAATCCGACTGCCTATTTTCTTTCACATGCTTAAATATTATTATTCCTTACCTTCTTCATCTCCATAATAGTTACTGTATTTTCCTCTAGTGTTTTCTACTGCATGTAATACTGTCCCTAATATATTAGCTCCAACCTTATCTAGAAGATTCTTTGCCTCTATTACCGCATCTCTTTTTGTTACAGCTGCTCTAACTACTAAAATGGTACCATCAACTTTTGTTGAAAGTATTTGAGCATCCGTAACTGCTTTAAGAGGTGCTGTATCTAAAACTACAAAATCATATCTCCTTTTTAATTCTTCAATCAAGTTACTCATAGCTGATGAGGCTAGCATTTCTGATGGGTTCGGAGGAGTTTTTCCTGAAGTTAAAAAATATAGATTATCATTACGTTTTTGCACAGCTTCTTCGATAGAAACCTTTCCAATTAAAATTTCCGAAATTCCAACTAAATTTGATGCTTTAAAGTTTTTATGTACTGAAGGTTTTCTTAGATCACAATCTGCCAGAATAACCTTTTTATCGCTTTGTGCAAAGGTTAAAGCAATATTTCCAGCAACAGTGGATTTCCCTTCTGCCATTTCTGCACTTGTAACTGCGATAGTTCTTATTTCTTTGTCAAAAGAAGAATATTGAATATTGGTACGCAAGGTTCTATATGCTTCTGCAACCACTGATTTTGGTTTTTCCTCGACTGTAAACCCTGCATGAATTCTATCATCAATTATATCTTTTCCTCTCTTATGATATTTTGTTGCCTCTAACACTGACATACCTTCACACCTTTCTAGGACTTAAATTTATCAGGAATAGTACCTAAAACTGGAACTCCTAATACTTCCTCCATCTCCTCTCTAGTCTTAAAAGTATTATCCATAAACTCGATTAGAAAGCTTAATCCTAAGCTGATAATCAGCCCTGCCAAAAAAGCTATCCCTATATTTAATTTCTTATTTGGACTTACTGGATTATCTGTCACTTTTACACTTTCTATTGTTTTTACATTACCATTAGGAATTAACTCTTTTGATGACCTTATGAATTCATCCGTAACTGCTTTTACCACATCGCTAGCTTCTGATTTATGTGGGCTTACATAACTAATTTCTAAAATCTGCGTGTCAGTCCTTGGATTAACATTTAATGTACTCAGTATATTATCAGAAGTTAAATTTAAATTACTGAAATTAATTGCTCTGTCTATTAAATCATTAGTTTTAATTATTTCAACATACGTCTTTAATAATTTTTGATACATCTGTACATCATTAGTATCATAGCTCTGCTCCTGCCCCTGAGCATTGAGTTCTTTACCAATAAACACTTTCGTGCTTGCTTCATATTTTGGCGGGATTATGAGAAAGCTTGTTATTGCAGAAAGTGCGGTCGCAATTAAAGTAATTCCAAGTATCATTTTCCATCTTTTTATTAATACATTTATTAAATCTTCAATTTTTACAACTTCTTTATTCATATATTCAATTTCTCCATCGTTAACATATTATTTTATCTTTGCAATAAATATTTTTAGGAATATGCATGATATAAAACTCTTTCTAATATTCTTATGAATTATTACTTGAAGTACTGGTATACTCATAATATGGTGATCGAACTATAATTCCAGTTTCATCAAATTTATAGTTTGTATTTAAGAGCGGAGGATTGCCTAAAGCCATATTTAATGCAGCATAATAAAAAATTTCTGCTCTCTTGCGAGAATCTTGAACAACTGTACCAGTCATAAGTCCTTTTTTTATTAAATCTTTTGCTTCTGTTATCCCATCAACTCCAACTACTGGAATATATCTTGATTTATCACCTTTATTATAACCATATTTTTGCAATCCTTTAATAGCACCTATTGCCATAGCATCATTATTTGAAATTATAGCTTCAATTTTGTTACCAAACTTGAAGTATAATAATTGTATAGCATTTTCAGCACATAATTCTTTCCAATCGCAAAATTGTAATGCCAATTCTTCAGTTTTTATACCAGCTTCATTTAAAGCTTCAATAACCTCTTTTGTTCTTGAGATAGCTTCTGGACTATCACTATCACCATGAAACATAATATATTGCAGCTTATTATCCTTATTTTTATCAATACCATCTTTATTAGCATTCCATAAATCAATAAGGATTTTTCCTTGCAGTTCACCCGATTGCTTAATATCTGATGCTACAAAAATAACTTTCTTATAACTTTTTACATAATTCAACAATTCTTTATTAGGATCTGCATATATAATTAGAGGAATGTTTTTATCAATAATTTCGTTAAGAATTCCTTGTATTTTATTTAAGTTTTGATCCACTAGATTAACAATTAATACGTCAAACTTATCTTTAAGTGCCCTATCTATGCTTTCATTTTGAGTAAGTTGATTTCCCTTAGCATCAAAATAAGTAAATTCAATCTTAGTACCATTTTCCTTTTTAATATCTTCTAAACTTTGTCTTATCATTGAAAAATAGGGATCATCAAGTTCATATATGAATACTCCAACATTAATAGGCTTAACTGAATTATTATTTATAACTGGATATGCACTGCATTGATGATTATCTGCTAATAAAATATTTATAATAATTATTATGATAAGTGATAGCGTTTTTCTTAAATTTTTCATTTTATAACCCTCCACTTAACTACATGCCTTCCTTATACTCTTAGCATATCTTTTAATAAAAAATTTATTCTATATTTTTGTATATCTTAAAACAATTTATATTTTTTATTTATAAAAATACTTTCATTGGGAAATATATTTTAGGAGGTGAATATTATGTTAATTAAAGATATTATGTCAGAAAATATAGTTAGTTTAAATACAGATGATTCCATTGAAAAGGCAGCTCAGATGATGAGACAATACGATATAGGAGCAATACCTGTGTGTGATGATTCTCATAGTTTAGTTGGAATAATTACAGATAGAGATATTACACTAAATTCCGTAGCTTTAGGCGCTAATGCAAATGAACAAAAAATATGTGATTACATGACTTCAAATCCTGTTACAGGAAAACCTGATATGGATATTTATGATGCAATAAGGCTAATGAGTAGACATCAAATAAAAAGATTACCTATTGTCGAAAATAATAATCTTGTTGGAATAGTTTCTTTGGGAGATATTTCACAAGAACCTATTCTTGAGGATAATGCTGGGGTAGCTCTAAAAAACATCTCAGAACCTGGAACAAATAATCGCATATAATTATTATATAAATATAAAAAATTAATTGGGAAGGTATAATTATGATTGATAAATACAAAGAAATAGATATTGAACTTGGTAAATCACATAAAGATAATAACCTATCTAAACATATAGATAC
>JAEZKY010000108.1 GCA_023435985.1 Bacillota bacterium
AATTTACATTCACCATTATTGCTGTATAATTTAAATATGAAAAGCTAAATATAATATAACTTAAAGAAGGAGAAAAATTATGTCTGTATATATGATTACATATTTTATAAGCGATACTCACGGACATAGCCATGATCACGATGAAAACTGTGGCTGCAATGAGGAGCATTCTCATGAACCTGTTCATGGAGATGTTAATATAGTAGGTAAAATAAAATCCTTAGGTGCCTGGGCTCAATTCCTGCCAGAAGGCTTTTTTGTAAAAACCAATTCTTCTGCTGAAGAAATATTTACAGAAGTTAACTCAGTAGCCAATAAAGGAGATATTATTTTTGTAACAAAAGTAGATGCTAAGACTTCAGCATGTGCAAATCCTGCTGTTTTAGACTGGCTTGAAGATTAATCTTTACTAAGACTAAAAAGAGAGAGCAAAACACTTTGTATGCTCTCTTTTTTATTAATGCAAAATCAAAAAATAACAATTCAATTTGCCCACATATTAGAATGGTTATTTTATTTCATGTACCTAATATTTATATGACTTTCTAACATTTGACCATTTCATTTATCTTATCCATTTTAGCATCTGCTAAATTTGGCTTATTATTTATGTACCACTTATAAGTCTTTCTTAATCCCTCTTCTAATGAGATAGTTGGATTGTGTAAATCATCGTTAATCAACTTTTCTGTATTTAACAAATAAGTTACATCTCTAAAAGGAAAGTACGTTCTAGTATCTAGTTTGATTTTCATGGTATCTATTCTCTTTATTATTGGATCTATTCCTAAAACTTTACCACACGTTAATATTAACTCTTCAAAGGAAATAATATTTGGATTCGTAACATTATAAATCCTGCCCACTTTTTCATTAAACATTGCACTCTCAAAAACCTTAACCAAATCTTCAATATGTATAAATTGAGTTACAGTATTATTACCATAAGGCATTGGAATAACTTTGCTTTCTTTAATTCTATCAAAGAAATATGCCTCTCTATACAAATTATTATTTTCTCCATATATGTAAGTTGGCCTAAATATAATATATGGAATTTTACTGTTTATTATAAAATCCTCTGCCTCTTTCTTATCAGTACCATAATTCCCCCAATTAGGATTATCTCCTTTTTCAAAAGATTCATTAACAAAATCATTAGTTTCTGTATATACAGCTCCTGAAGAGCAGAAAATATATTTTTTCAAACTGCTTCTATCAATTGAAGCTAATAAAATCTCTACATCCTCTTTTTTATATGCAGATATATCAAAAATAAATTCATATTGTTTCCCATATAATACTTTTTGCAATTCATTTTGAGACTTTCTATCACAAATTAAATGATTTTTAAATCCACCATAATCTATTATTTTTAATCCCCTTGTGAGTATATCTACATCGTACCCCTGATTAATAAGATATTTAGCTAGACATCTGCTTACAAATGTGGTTCCGCCCATTACCAAAATAGATTTCATTAAATCATCCCCATAATCTTATTTTAATATAACGCATTCATATCGCCAAATAGCATATACTATTTATGAGTTTTTTGCTATATTGTATAACATAATTATACCCAACCTTCCAATTTAAAGCAATATTTGTAGTTATATATTATTTATTAGGTAAAAAAATAATATCCATTAAAACCAGCTGTTTCCAGTTAAATTTCAATGGATATCCCACAAAATATTAAAAAGGAGTCGTAATTTTATATGACTTTTTGGTCATACAAGAGGAGCGATGAGTATATTAATGTCAATATACACCTCTTTTAAATTACTAACTATATAATAGTTTAACAGATTTTCGCTGAAAAACAAGTGTGTTTTTTAAATATTTAGAAAATTATGATTTGTCCATTAAATATGCATGCAATATTTTTGCTTGCTTTATTATATTTTCATCAGACTACAAAATATGTCATCTTGTAGTCTTAATGAAAACTTCACTTCAATCCTAAATATCTAAATTGTTTGTTTTGCAGATACGACTGTTATTTCTAAGACTCTGCTTAAGAATGGAAATTTATCTTTCATCATTTCAAAATCTGATCCAGACTCAACAAATTTTGCTGTTCCTTCAATCAAGAATCCCGCTCCCATATATTTGTAACCCATCACTTCTTTACTACCTAAGGTAACTTTAACTTTGTTATTTTCTTCTACATTTTTTTGTGTTCTTCTCATTCCTGCTGCTGGTATTAATAATCTACCATCTTCAGTTGCATTAAGATATGAATTCCAAGTATTAACTACATGAGCCTCTTCCTTGTTCCAAGATACAATTGCTACTACCCCTTCATGTGAAATAACTTCAAGTAATTTTTCGTTTATCATTTATATTCCTCCTCGTATAATTCTACAAATTTATTTGTTTATCATCATAAAAAGTCCCTTTCTAGTAAGTATTGACTTTTTACTAAGGTAATTATACAATCAAACTGTCTTTATAAAAAGTGCCAGTTTGTATTATTTTATAGGATACAGTTTGCAAGGAGGTTTTTTACAAATGATTATATTAGATATAAATTCAGAAGCCCCATTATATTTACAAATTTACAAGCAGTTAAAAGAACAAATAATTTCTGGTGAAATTTCAGAAGGACAAAAACTCCCTTCAACAAGAAAGTTATCAACTTCATTAAATGTTAGTAGAAATACCGTAGAAAATGCTTATATGCAGCTTTCCTCAGAGGGATATATAAAAAGTAAAGCTGGAAGCGGATTTATTGCTCAAAAATTAGATAATCCTACAATATTAAAGCAAGAAAAAATCGATACTAAAACATCTAATTTTTCTAAATCCAATATAATTGACAATAACATTAACCTTAGCGATTATAATCCTTACTATGGTGACGGATACGACTATAAATATAATTTTGAATATGGAAAATTAAGTTCTGAGGATTTTCCTTTGCGTATATGGAAGAGAGTTTCAAATAAATGCTTATCAACAGTAAATTCTGAGGATATGACATCATATAGTTCAAGCACAGGGGAAATTGACTTACAAAAAGAAATAATGAATTATTTAAAAGCCTCAAGAGGTGTCTCCTGTACTCCATCACAAATAATTATTTCATCAGGTTCAGAATATTGCCTTAGTCTATTATCCCAGCTTTTCAGAGGATCTTTTGATGAGATAGCTGTAGAAGACCCTGGCTATAGTGGTGCAAAGGACATTTTTATTAATAATGGTTACAAAGCTATTCCTATTAGTTTAGAGGATGACGGGATTAATCTTAATGAATTAGAGACTACGAAAGCAAGGATAGTCTACACAACACCATCACATCAATTTCCTACAGGAGTAGTAATGCCCATCGCCAAAAGATTAAAACTGCTAGATTGGGCAAAGCGAAAAAATGGGATTATTATTGAAGATGATTATGATAGTGAGCTCAGATATAATTCCAAACCTATACCTTCAATGCAAAGTATTGATTCAAATGACTCCGTTATATATATAGGTACTTTTTCAAAATGCTTCTCTCCTAGCTTACGCATGAATTATATGGTTTTGCCTAAGCAATGGTTAGAAAGATATTATCGTCATTTTAAAATGTATCAAACTCCAGTGCCATTGATTCATCAAAAAATAATGCAGCAATTTATGAATTTAGGTCACTTTGAGAGACATTTACATAAAATATATCTTATAAATAAAAGGAAACATGATATTCTAATTCAAACAATTCAAAGCTTAATGGGAGATAATGTTTCTATTTATGCTAAAAATGCCGGTTTACATATATTATTACAAGTGAATAATGGATTAACTGAAGAAGAGTTAATTAATAAAGCTAAAGATCATGGTGTTAAAGTATATCCTGTCTCATTTTTCTGGATAAAAAAAGAGAACTATTCTAATAATATGGTTCTTCTTGGATTTGGTGGAATGCTCGAAAATGATATTGTTGAAGGTATAAAGCTTCTCAATGAAGCGTGGTTAACCAGCCAATAATAACACATTTAAGTGCTTTTGATCTTACTGAAATAAATTTCTCCCCCTCTAAAAATATGTATTATTGGTAAAGAAAAAACTTTAATCATAAAAATTATTGACATGTTGGGCAAATGGTAGTAGAATAATACATGTTGTATGGCCCATTGGTCAAGCGGTTAAGACGCCACCCTCTCACGGTGAAATCATGGGTTCGATTCCCGTATGGGTCACCATTTTAGTAATACCAACGTTTTTAGTAATAGAAATGTTGGTATTTTTGCATTTTAGCAACATTTTAACAACATTTATTTTTTAACAACATATCTACTTATAGCCTTTTTATAACTTTTCAATCTTATATTAGGTATGTACACGTATATAC
>JAEZKY010000150.1 GCA_023435985.1 Bacillota bacterium
CATTGGGTCTTTATTTTCATCAAAAATAGCTTCAAGAACTTCTCTACCTATGTTATTGCTTATTTTTCCTTCTTCAACAACTTTAAGAAGCTTTGCAAAATTTCCAGCATCTAAAGTCATATCTCCTGATTCTATCTTTTTATCATTTAATATTCTTAATATATCTCCTAGTATCCAATTAGAAGCAATTTTAGGTGTAACACCTAAGGTTACAACTTTTTCAAAGAAAACTGCAAGTCCTTTATCACCTATTAAGATTTCTACATCTTTTTCTGCTAACTCATATGAAGTTAAAAATCTTTCTCTCTTTTCATCTGGCATTTCAGGCAAAGATTTCTTCATTGCTTCAATTTGTTCATCATATATTATAATTGGTGGTAGATCCGGTTCTACAACATATCTGTAATCATCAGCTTCTTCCTTGGATCTCATTGGAATTGTCTTACCTTTAGCAGCATCCCATCTTCTTGTTTCTTGAACTACTTTATGTCCTTCTCCATAACTATACAGTTCGGTTTGTCTTCTCTCTTCTTTTTCTAAAGCTTTTTGAAGTTCTCTAAAAGAGTTTATATTTTTAAGCTCAACCCTAGTACTAAATTCTTTTTGTCCTACTGGTCTTAAAGAAATATTAGCATCACATCTAAGAGAACCTTGTTCCATACGGCAATCTGAAATTTCACCATATTCTAAAATTGACTTTAGTTTCTTCATAAATGCTACAGCTTCACCGACACTTCTCATATCAGGTTCTGTAACTATTTCCGCAAGCGGAACTCCAACTCTGTTATAATCTATTAACGAAACTGGTTCTCCTTCTACGTGAACTAATTTACCGGCATCTTCTTCTATATGAATTCTATTTAATCTAACCTTTACTTGCTTTCCTTCATGTTCAAATTCTACAAGTCCACCTGAACATATTGGTAAATCAAATTGTGAAGTTTGATAATTCTTAGGAAGATCAGGATAAAAATAATTTTTTCTATCCATTTTGTTATATTTATTTATTGTACATCCTAGTGCAGTACCTGCTTTTATTGCTAAATTTACAACTTCTTCATTAAGAACTGGAAGTGTTCCAGGTACTCCTGTGCATATTGGACATGTATTGGCATTAGGTTCTGCTCCAAATTTAGTTGAACAAGAGCAGAATATTTTTGTTTTTGATTTTAATTCTGCATGTATTTCAAGTCCTATTACTGTTTCAAAATTCATCGTAATTTCCCTCCTATAATTCAATAGCTAAAGCTTGCTCTAAACTATATGCTGCTTTGAATATTTTTTCTTCACATAGCATATCACCCATTAATTGAATTCCAATTGGTAAGCCTTCTTTACTAACCCCTGATGGAATTGATATTGCTGGATTTCCAGCTAAATTAACATTAATAGTGTAAATATCAGCTAAATACATTGCTAATGGGTCAGCATTCTTTTCACCAATTTTAAATGGCAATATTGGAGAAACCGGTCCTACGATTAAGTCATATTTTTCAAAAGTCTTTTTAAGGTCATGTCTTAACTTTAGTCTAAATGCATCTGCTTTCTTGTAATAAGCATCGTAATATCCTGATGCCAATGCATATGTTCCCATCATTATTCTTCTCTTAACTTCTGGTCCAAAACCTTCAGTTCTGCTGTTTTCCATTAATTCATCTACATTTGTATAATTTGACGTTCTATGACCATATCTTATTCCATCATATCTGTCTAAATTAGTACTTGCTTCAGCAGATGACATTATATAATAAGCTGCTAATCCATCCTTTATTATAGGAAACGAAAAAGTTTCTACTTCAGCTCCTAATTCTTTTAATTTTTCTAAACTATTATTAACTGAAGCTTTGATTTCTTCATCTAAACCTTCGCCAAAGAATTCTTCTGGAACACCAATCTTCATTCCCTTAATCCCATCTTTAAGATTTGATGTATAATCTATTTCTTTTAAGTCTCTTATGCTTGTAGAATCATATTCATCAGTTCCTGATATAATATTTAATATATATGCACTATCTTCCACTGAATTAGAAAATGGTCCTATTTGGTCTAAAGATGATCCGAAAGCAATAAGTCCAAATCTTGAAACTAAACCATAAGTTGGCTTAAGTCCTACAACTCCACAAAAAGCTGCTGGCTGTCTAATTGATCCACCTGTATCAGATCCAAGGGATACTGGAGACATTTTTCCTGCTACTGCCGCAGCAGATCCACCAGATGATCCACCTGGAACTCTTGATGTATCTCTTGGGTTTAATGTCTTTTTAAATGCTGAATTTTCAGTAGATGATCCCATTGCAAATTCATCCATATTTGTTTTACCAATAATTATTGCATCTTCTGCTAATAATTTTCTTACTACAGTTGCATCGTATGGAGGTACAAAATCTTCAAGCATTTTTGAAGCGCAGGTAGTTTTTACACCTTCTGTACAAATATTATCCTTTATTGCTATTGGAATACCTGCAAGTTTTCCTAAAGTCTCTCCAGCCTTAATTTTTGCGTCTATTTCCTTTGCTTTAGCTAAAGCTTCATCACATTGTAATGATAAAAACGCATTAACTGTTCCTTCAGTCTTTGTAATTTCGTCTATATATGATTGAACTAGAGCTTCACTAGTTAAGTCCCCAGTTTTAATTTTTTCTACCATTTCTTTTATATTTATTTTCATCTTGCTCTCACCACCCTATTCAATAATCTTTGGTACTCTAATATATGTTTCTTGCATATCTTTAACATTTCTAAAAAGGTCATTACATTCAAATGATTTAACTTCATCTTTTCTAACTACTGGCTTTAGTCCAGCTTTATTATCCACATCTTCTTTAATATTTAAATCTAGTTCATTCAAATATTGAAAATTATCCAAAATACTTTCAAATTCCTTTGCAAATTTAGCTGCTTCTTCATCAGAAAATTTTAATTTAGAAAGCTTTGCTATATATTTTACTTCATCGATACTAACTTTCATTACTTTCACCTCGTTAAATTTTTGTCATTTAATACTGTTTTCTAAACCTACCCTAATTGAAATTCATAATTTCCACTTATATTTAAGTTAATTTACGTAATAAAAGATTTATAAAAGTTTCTATTACATAAATTATTTTTAGACTTCTCAATGAATTTAATCCAAAACTAATACATTTTCACTCTTAAGGAAACCCGACTCACATTCGTTCGCTGGGTAAGTTCGACTTGCCAAATGCTTTTATCAATGTAGCTAACGCCCTCTGGTTGTTAGCTAAGTTCGAATAACTAAATATAAAATTTAGTTATTCGAACTTATCACTTATACTTAAGGTGTTAGTCTCTTCATATCTCTTGGGAATAGTGATGCTTCTCTGATATTTCCAAGATTTAAAATTTGCATTGTTATTCTTTCAAGTCCAATAGCAAATCCTCCATGTGGTGGCATTCCATATTTAAATGTATCTAAGTAGAAAGCAAAATCTTCAATTTTTAATCCTAATCTAAGCATTTTTGCTTTTAACATCTCATAATCATGAATTCTTTGACCTCCTGTTGTAATTTCAACACCTTTAAATATTAAGTCAAAGCTCTTTGTCATTTCTGGATTCTCTTCACATTCCATTGCGTACATTGGTCTTTTTGCTGTTGGATATTCTGTTAAAAACACAAAATCACTGTTGTATTTTTCTTTTACATACTTATGGAATAATGCTTCACCTTCATTATCAATATTTCCAACTGGAGATTTCTTGCCGAATTCTTGAATTAAAATTTCTTGAGCCTTTGCTAATGGAATTCTTGGAATATTTATTTCATCTGGAAGCTTTACATCAAATAACTTTAATTCTTCACTACATTTTTCTTTTAAATGCTTATATAAATATCTCATGAAATTTTCTTCCATATCCATAAGATCAGTTTCATCTTTAATAAAGCCCATTTCAACATCTAAACTAACATATTCATTTAAATGCCTCCAAGTATTATGAAGCTCCGCTCTATATGCATATCCAACCTCAAAAACTCTCTCAAAACCAGCTCCTACCATCATTTGTTTCCAAAACTGCGGACTTTGTGCAAGGAAGGCTCTCCTGTTAAAGTAATTAACAGTAAACATTTCAGAACCACCTTCTGTTCCAGAATGAGTTATTTTAGGAGTATGAATTTCTTCAAAATCATTGCTCTTAAAATATGTTCTAAATGCTTCTTCAATTTCATTTTGAACTTTAAATATTGCCTTTTTCTTAGGAATTCTAAGACTGATTGTTCTATAATCTAATTGTGTTTCAAGAGATGCTTTTTCCTTATAACTTTGAATTTCAAATGGTAATTTATCATAATAAACAGTACCTGCTATTTTAATATCCGATACTTCTATTTCCATTCCTTGTGGTGCTTTTTCGTTTTTACGAACTACTCCAGTTACTTCTATTGCATTTTCAAGTCTTAAGCCTTTTATTTGTTCCTTATTACATACTAATTGAATTATTCCTGATTTATCTCTAAGTAAGATAAATGAAACATGTGAAAGATCACGAATTTTATGAACCCATCCTTTAAGTAATACTTTTTCTTCATCATTAAGTGCTAGATCTTTAATAAATATTCTTTTCATCATTATTACTCCTTTTTACATTTATTGCTTATTTTTACAGGACATATTTATAATAATTTCCTACTTTATCTATTTTTAATATAAATTTATAAAAAAAACTCGTCTCTATGCTTATGCATAGGGACGAGAATACTTCGCGGTACCACCCTAGTTAGTTTATATTAAAACTCACCTCAAACAAGTACAAAATATATGACATATATTTTTATACCCTCCATTTTTAACGGCATGGACCCGATTAAGCCTACTCTTTACTCTGCAATAGATCATTTGTTGTGATCCTTTGCTTAAAAAATTTCAGTTAACTGCTCCGAAGTGTTCTTTCAATTCGAGACTCATACAGATATTCCACCATCATCTGCTCTCTTAAAATCATCTATTTGAATTTACTTTTCTTCATCACTGCATTTATAAATTTATATATAAAAACATTAAATTCTTATTGATTTGTTATGTACTATCTTATGTGCTTTATTATATTTCAAAATTATCCATAAATCAATACTTTTTTTTAAAATATATTATTTATTTTCAAATAATTCATCTTTATTTATATATTTCCTGCAGTATAACTTTATTCTTATATCTAGTATATTAATTAAATTGTAAATTATAATATATATTATAAAAATTTTTTCATTAAAATATATCTTTTTAATCCACCATATTTTAATTTTTCAATCAAGATTTTATATCCAAGCTCAATAAATGTATTTAAACTATACTTATTATCAGGTGCAACAGTTGCACAAATATATTTAATATCTTTAGCTTTACTTATTTTTTCAAGATGTTCACATATTTTCTTTTGAAGCTTATTTCCTCTATAATCTTCAGCAACTAATGTTGATTCAATCTGTCCAACTTTTAAAAGCTCCTCACCTTTAATTTCAATATCATACCCATAATTTTCTTCATCTAGGCCATATTCAACATAAACCCCTATAGCTATCAACTCATTATTCTCATGCGTAAATAGCCCTATAATCTTTCCCTTTTCATTTATGATATCTTGAAATTCTTCTTGTTTAGAACAAGAATAAAAATATTTATTAATCAATCCTTCGTAAATTTCATCTTGAAGTTTCATTATATTATTGATATGACTTAAGTCTAATTCTTTTAATTCAGCCTCTATATTCCTTCCATCTTTTCTCTTTAAAATCATCTTTTCCATATGTATCATAGCAAGAATATTTATGATTTATTCCTGCCTCCCCCTATTGTAAATTAATCTTTGAATTGTATTATACTATATTATTATAAAATAGGTAAAGATGAATATGCTAATATTAATAAAGCTTTAGGGATATATCTTCCCTAAAGCTTATTATAATTAACAATTTACTTTAATTAACCAAAATTTTATTTTTTTGTCACTCCACCCCAAGTCCCATGGAACATTATTTCTATCGGAATTATGACATGTCACTAAAGCATAACCTTTTGAATCAACACCTGTAACTACTGAAACATGCGTTATATCTCCTTTTTTCTCATAAGCCACAAAATCTCCTGGAAGCAATTTATAAGAAGCTTTATATACCTTTTCATAATTTCCTTTAGCTATAACCGAAGCTCTTCCACTATTTATCATATAATAAGTAAATTTATCTGCATTAACCCATGGTCCTGTTGCATCTCCCTTATCATAATTCCACACAGAAGTTTCCTTAAACTTAGCTCCTTCATGTAATATTTGTGAAGCAAAATTAGCACAATCCCCTCCTTGAGAATTAAAATTTCTATATTTATTGTTATACTTAAATCCATATTCTTCAATTGATGCAGCTCCACAATATTTTTCTGCATATTCTTTAGCGCCTTTTCTTCTTTCACTAATATTAGATATATCTCTTGAGGGTTGAGCTTTTATATATTCTTTAATTGCATCAACCTTAATTGATTCTAGGCTTAATGAGTCTGCAAAAGGATCCGTATACCATTCTTTAGTGATTATCCACTCATCTCCTCTCTTGGCTAATTGAAAGGAATGATATGTTCCAAGTCTTGAGCTATTAATTTTCCAAGGTTCACTTGGGTATATGTATTTATACTCAGTATTACAAGTTATGTTAAAGGAACATTTGCTTTCTTTAATCGTAGATTTTCTAACTACAACTTTAGGTACTATATCAACAAATTTAATGCCTTGTTTTTCTGCCCAGTTATTTATATATTTTACTCTTTTCTCTTCATATTCAAATGCCCATTGGCCATATCTAGTGTCAGTAGCATATAAAGATTGTATAGAATCTAAATCTTTACTTAATATCGCTTTATTCTTAATTTGAAAAATATTTTCTACTATATTTTGAGCATCTTCTTTTGATATAGTATCTGCTAATGCCACCTTATTTCTAAAGTTAAACAATGAAAAAAGCAAAGTAGCAATAATAATATTATTTATTATAAACAAGGCTCTTTTATTTTTAGAGAGTTGCATATTTAAAATACCCCTTTCAAAATAATCTCTTTCTACTGTAGTGAATTATTTATTATTTCAATACATCTTTTCGTATTTTCATCCAATGGTACGCCTTCATACCATTCATTATTGCTATCACAATTAGCAAAATATTTAGCCTTTAATATTATTTCAGGTCTATATTCAAAATGTAATATATCAAAATGTCCCCATTTTCCACCCCAGACAAAATTGTTTTTTTCAAAGGCTTCGATTAATTCTTTTGGATATTCACATAATCTTTTCTTTCCATCTTCTTTTGAACTCCACTTCCAATAATCTCTTTTATCACTTTTTAAATCAATTGCAATGCCGTAAGAATGTGGACTTAACATTCCGGTACCTGATATAACTCTATAGTTAAAAGTTCCACTGGCCGGATAAAGAATACCTCCAATATCGCCGCGATTTTTTGCAAGTGGCATTAATTCTTTTAGAACAGCTTCTAATGATGTATTTGCACTATTTTTGCTATTAAATTGATAATTTGTATATCCATATTTCAAGCTGGCTAAATTTTTTTCTACAGCACCTTTAGAATTCCCATAAACCTCACCCAAAAGCTCATAATGCCTAGTTCTTCCAGGATTAAAATTCTTATCCATAATATCATTTATAGTTCCTAAAGGGTAATCTTGTTCTAACATATCTTGAATATCTGGATTTGCAAATTTCTCTTCATGATTCTTCTGCTTTTTATCGTCATAAATAATTTTTTTACCCGATTTCATAATTAAATAAACTTCATCATCATTCTTTTTTTCCACACCAATAACATATTCTGGATATGCTAACATAAGTATTAAAATATCCTGCTTCATCTCGATATTATAATTTTTATCCTCAGAGGCTGATGTTGCAATTGGTATGTTACAAATTATCAATAAACATATTATAAAAGCATTACATTTCTTCATATATATTCACCACCTTAAACCATATAAATATATACTGTCCCAAGAGTAGTCATACTATGTACGATAATCTTTTATATACAAAAAAATAACAAATCGAAATTATAAAATTACTTTTTAATAGGAGAGCTTTCATGCTAAAGCTAAATTTATTCCCATCACTAAAATTAATTTTATATTTGATTTGTTACTAGATTTTTAATTATAAATTTACTATGAAATTACAATGTGTAATTCTATTCTAACAACGAAATTACCCACTTATTACAAGCTATACACTTATGAACTGTTATAACAAATAAGTCAAATTTCTTATTAAGAGACATGACTCCCATCGCATCTCTTTCTTCTTTAGTTATAAATTCATCATTTTCATCAATATATCCAATTATCTCAACTAAGTAATTTTTTTTAGTTTTGTCACAACATCCATTTGATCCGGCAACTTCGATTAATTCATAGTTTAAATCTGGACTTAATTCTTGAATTATCTCTATTATATCTTCATAGTCATTTATATTATCAATAAATTCTTCTTCATAAAATACTAGATCCTTAATCTTAAATAATTCTTTCATATGTTCTGCTCCTCTATAAGCTTTTTCAATTTATTTTGAACTAACCACAACTTTTTCTGCTTTCTATTAAAAGCAACCATTCTATTTTTATTGTTTTTATTTTCATCTATGAGTTTTATATACTCAGCATCTGCTATTTTTAAGGCATCTTCAATTACAAGAAGTTCCTCTTTAGTAAACATATTATCTCCTCCATAAACTAAAATTTGCTCATAATATTATAACATAAAGTATATAAAAGAAAAAAATAGAAAGAATTTATTTTAACTATAAAGTATTTTATTCACAATTTAATGAAAAATATTTAAAAATGCTTATTAGCTTATTTTCTAAATTGAATTGTAACTTTAAATAAATCTCCATCTATGTCTATATCAAATCTACCTCCTTGAACTTCTATAAAACTCTTTGCAATTGCAAGACCAAGCCCTGAACCTTCCGTATTTCTGGATTTATCTCCCCTCTGAAATCTTTCTGCAATATCAAAAGCATTAAATGTGATTTCTTCTGCAGACATATTTCTCATAATAATTTCTACGTTTTCATCATTTTCAACTATGTCTACATATACTCTAGAACCTTTCATTGCATATTTAGTAATATTATTTAATAGATTTTCAAAAATTCTAAAAGTCTTTTGACCATCAAGTTTTAGTATGATTTTAGAACTTGGAAAATTATTTTTTATTCTCAAATCAGAATTTCTTATTTTATCCTCTAATTCTATTTGAGTCTGTTTCATTAACTCTACTATATCTACATTTACTAAATTAAGTTTAATATCACCGCTAGTAGCTTTACTTACTTCAAATAAATCTTCTATTAAAAATTTTAATCTCTGAGATTTTTTATCAATAGTATCTATATATAACCGGCGTTCTTCTTCAGATATATTTTCATTTTTTAATAAATCTACATAAGTTATTATTGAAGTTAGAGGTGTTTTCAAATCATGTGATACATTCGATATTAGTTCTGTCTTCATCTTTTGACTTTTAACTTCCTCATCTACTGCACGTTTAAAACCTTTTTGTATAATTTTTATTTGTTCTTTAAATGGATTAAATAACCCCAAATCTTCATTTATTTCTACATCAAGATTTCCATCAGCAATTTGATTAGTAGACTTTAAAAGTATTTTGAATTTCATCCTTACGTTATCTACATATTTTCTAAGCATAATAAATAATACTATTGAATACAATATTGATGCTACTATTCCGAAGAACCATATTATAGATATTATTGATAATATCACAAAATTTATTAAAAGAACTTTTATAATAACTTTGTTAGACTTATCAGTCAAATCTATATGTTCTACATAATCAATTATGCTATCAGTAAACTTTTTTAATAATTTGAATATTTTAATCACTAATAATTTTTCCTTGAAATATTTAACTATTCCAGTATTAAATATATACTTTAATACCATATCTCCTGCAAAAATGAAATACAAGATTAATGTCCAAATAATGATGTTTACCACAATTGCTGTTGGATTTGCAATATTAGCTGTAATATATTGCCCCATCAGATCTTTTGCAAGCCTGCCTTTTAAGGTTTCTAAAATAACCTCTGGGGAAATAAACAACGAAAATAAAGCTCCAAATCCAAATATAATACAATTAATTTCAAATGGTATTTTAAAGAAAACATTAATTCCAAGAATATCGTTTCCTCTTTTATATGGAATCAATACTCCTAATATTAATGCACAAAATAATATTATTGTTATTATTTTATGAAAAACACTAGTATTCACTTTATTTAAGGAATTATCTACTATTACACTTATATTATCTGAATACTTTAAATCTTTAGAAATAGCATAAACAAAAGTTGCATTTTTGATAGGATTTATTTTAATATTCTTATCTCCATCAATATTGTAACCCCATATATTTCTCAAATTAAATGATGAGAATGTATTTTTTATTGTATTTTCATCAGCGCCATAAACATTATTAATTGAAATCACGCCATTTTGATCATATTTTATAATCATATACCAAGCATATTTATCTTTTAGGTTACTATCGTTAGCATCACTTACTAACAAATTTAAATTATTATTAGTATTAGTCTTATTTTGAGAGGTATCATTTAGATAAACTAAATAATCAAGATTCCTTAGCCCATTGTTTAAATCATCTTTCCATGAATTTAATTCATAATTAAAATTACGAATTAAATTTATATCATTAGTATATGCTTTGTCAGTAGCTCCTATATATATTTCATCTCCAGTTTGTTCTTCGCCAGTTTGTTGATTTATTATATCTTTATATAATACATAATTACTCCTATAAATATCTTCTAACAATTCATGATTCTCATAAGGGACTGAAGGCTCCTCACGCGTTAATTCTTCTATTTTAGGATATATACTAAAAATTCCAATGGACATTATTATAAATATTAAAAACGATATTATATTCTTACCATAAATTTTTATGCCATTTTTTGATTGTATTCTATTATTCATATCACTCATCATATAACTCCTTTAAACTCTATTAATTTCCATTTCAAACTTACATGTTACGCAGCATTATAAAATCTAATACTTTTTATCTTCTACTCGAGTATTAATCTTATTATAATTTAATATCTTTAAGAATTTGGGACTATAAAAATAAAGAAATTCTAAAGAAATCATAAATGACAATTTAAAATTATTATATCAAAAAATAACTTTCCCAAATTAAATAAAGGTAACAAAAGTTAGTTAATGTTACCTTTTAATTTGCTATTATTATTGTTTTTCAACTTTATATCTATATTTTTATTTTCGCTCATACTCAAACTACTTTAAAATCTGTGAAAATGTGTATTATCCCCAAATATATATTTTTATTATACTTCAAAATCTAATAAAATATAGTAATTGTTTTTGACGAATTTTTGACGTCAAAAAATAATAGCCGTGATAATTAATTCTGATCACGGCTATTATTTTTTCTATCAATCTGCAGTAATACTAGTATATCTATTTGAATTTCATGCATGCCGAAAGCTCATTTCTTTTTAATTGCAATAATATCAATTAAATCAGAATCTACACTTCTATCCACTATAGAAATTAAAGATTGCACTATCTCTAAATTTCTTACAGTAATATCATTAGCTTTAATCATTATATAAATAGTGTGTGCATCATTTTTAAATTTCTTATGTTCATACTGCTTGGCGCTCTTTTCTAAGTAGTATCTATCTTATATATAATATTCTTTCCCTGCTAAGTTTTTTATTTCGGGGCTTCTAACTTCATGATGAAGTAAATAAATATTATTTTTAATTTTCTAAATTATTTACAGCATATTGTGCTTCTTCTTCAGTAAATTTTTCTCCAGCATCTGACACTAATTGGTCATGTATAGCACCCTTAGACATACTCATTTCATTTTGATATATTTTAGCTTTTGCTAATGCATTCTTTTTCCAATCTGTTTTTACATTTTCTATAGCATATTGTGCAGCTTCTTCAGTAAATTTTTCCCCAGCATCTGATGTTAATTGTTGATATAAGCCTTTTTTAGAAAAATTCATTATGTTAGCGTAACTATCTGCTTTTTTTAATGCTGATTGATATTCCTTGGGTATATTCTCCTTTGTAGTATCTTTGGCCTTTTCTTGTTTAGATTCATCTTTATTGGCATTGGCAGTTGATGTGTTAGTAGTTTCTTGAGATTCATCTGTTGTATTCTTACCTTTGTTTCCTCTTGGTGCCAAAGCACCTATTATCACTACCAGAACAATTAATATAAACCACCATCTTTTAAAAATAGGCTTTTTATTTTTTGCCCCACAACTTGGACACGCTTTGGCATTTTTATCCATTTCATTCCCACATGTTTTACATCTAATCATTTTAGACATTAATATTCCCCCCATTTTTTAAAAGCTATACAACACAATTGTATAATATTTCTATAATACGGACAAGTTTTCCATAAAATAAAATAGATGATGTACAATAATTATTCTTTAATTACCTCACCTATCTTTTAATTTAATATGCAGATATAAATTTTGAAATAAAAAAATAAAGGTAGACTAAGTATTTCTACCTAACCTACCTCTTATGTACGGCGTAAATATGTGCAATTTAGCCATACTTATTATAATATACTAAACATTTCCTGTATAGTCAGAATTTAAAAATAACACAGCTTCTGAAGTTCTTCTTTTATAAAGTCCTGCAGATCTAACTCCGTTTGCATTACTCCAAGCTTGAAAATTAGCCATAATTATATCACTATCTCTTACACCTGCAATAACATTCTTGTAAAGAGTTGAACCTAACAATGCGGCCACGCCACAATTATATGCAAAGGAAATAAGGCTATCTAGTTGTGACTGGTTCAAAGATACACCCTTACTATTTAAATCTGCAATTATTGTATTTGCGCAGTCTGCTGCTTCATCTTTAACCCATTGTGCTGCTTCATCTTCTGTGCATGTTGTACTAAGTGGATTAGATGAATTAAATGCATTAGGCATAGCGCTATAAGTTGTACCATATCCAATTGTAATGTATCTTTCATCATTTGGATAATAAGGATCATATTGTGCTTGCGACCAAAAACCTTCCCATGAACCTATAAATTTAGCACCATTATCAGACAGTCCTGTTTCTTGCATAGCTCCAGTACTATCAAACGAATAATTTTTATCATCGATAGTATATGAACCATTTGCATACATAGCACCATCTGTATTAAGGTAATACCACTTTCCATTATCCTTAATCCAACCTGTCTGCATCTGACCATTAGAATTTAAGTAATACCATTTATTATTGGTAGGATCCTGAACCCATCCAAGAAGCATTTCACCAGCAGTATTGAAATAATACCAATAGTCTCCTACCTTATACCATCCAACTGCTAATGTTCCATCATCTTTTATAAGATTCCATATTGTTCTTTGATTCCATTTCATATTATCTACCTCCTAATTAGCACTAGGTGATGTCGCACCAATAGCATTTACTTCTTGCCCTATAGCCTGTACATTATCTGGATTATCTACTTGAACCTTAGAACTTGTAATATTTGGAGTGACTGTGCTATTAATTGCTGTAGTTGAATCCTCTGTCTTAACTTCTTCAGTTGTATTGGCACTTTCTGCACTTAAATTGTTAGCAACTTGATCGCTTATTCCTGGTGTACTTGTATCAACTACAACACCTATGAGCATTAATATAGTTAATACAGTATTAAGAATGTCATTCCAGTTATTTGGTATATACTGTTTAAGTCCTATCTGCTGTAATAGAAGTACAATAGCACTTATTAGAGATACTATAAAAGCTTTATTTCTAAATCTTGCTTCTAAATTAATGTTTAACATAAAAATTCCTTCTTTCTTTTACTTAAAAATATTTTTTTCTATTGCATAAACAAAAAAGCCAACCAATGCAGTTGATCCAACTGTTAATATAGCTTTTAATATACTAGTTAATGATTTAATATTGTCGCATAAATTTCTGATTTCTATTTTAAATTCAACTGAATCCTGCTCTAGTTTATCAAGTCTTTCCGAGTGATTATTAATCCTCCTTTCATGCGTTTCTATTTTATCTTCCATTACCTCAGCATTCATATGTCACCTTCCTCATTCAAATTTTTTGTATAATAAAAGACACCTGCATCCGCAAGTGCCTTTATTAAATACTACATGAATATTTCTATCTTCATCTTAGTAAATGCTAATGTATTGCTTTTTTTGCATATTTTTTGCCAGTACCTTCAACGCTTGTAATTGTAATTAATGCATCTTTATCAAAATCATGCACAATTTTTTTCAATTCAGCTATTTCAAGTCTAGATAAAACTACGTAAATAACTTCTGATTCTTCACCTCTATAAGCACCTTTTCCATTTAATAGAGTTATTCCTCTACCAAGTCTATTAATTATTGCTTTAGAAATTTCTTCATTTTTATCAGAAACTATGATTACTGATTTAGATTCTTCAAGCCCTTCAACAGTAATATCTATTGTTTTAAAAGCAATAAAATATGCTATTAAAGAGTACATCGCTCTATCCCAGCCAAATATTAATCCTGAACTTCCAAGTATAAATAAATTAAAAAACATAACTATTTCACCAATAGAAAATGCGCTTTTCTTATCTAAAATTATAGCAACAATTTCTGTACCATCTAATGATCCACCATTCCTTATAATTAATCCCACTCCAGTCCCTAATATAATACCTCCAAATATAGTAGCTAAAAGTGTATCTTGTGTTACACCCGGAACTGAATGAAGTAAAGTTACACTAGTTGAAAAACATATTACTGAAAATATAGTTGAAATAGCAAATCTTTTTCCTATATGCCTATAGCCTATGATAACAAATGGCAAATTAAGCACAAATATAAATATACCTAGTTTTATATTTGTTAAGTAACTTGCCATTATCGATATTCCAGTTATTCCACCATCAATTATATTATTAGGTATTAAGAATACTTCAAGACCTATTGCTGCTAAAATTGAACCTAATACCATAAATAATATTCTGCTAAAATTAATTAAAACACCATTCTTTTTTTTCGTCATGTAATTCCTCCCTTGATTAAATATTGTATTTTATACGCGATTTGTAAAGTATCAATTAAATTATAACATAGTTTTAAATACTATATTTTTTATTATTCAAGGATTTACATTTTATTAACTTTCCACAAAATATATTTCTACACCCTATTTTTCTATTGTGTAGCAATATTAAAAGCACTCACATCTCTGTAAGTGCCTTAAAATAAACTACATTTAAATTATCTAACTTCAAACCAATCAATTTGGTCATGCACTACATAATCTGTGTACGTTCCTTTAGTAAACTTATATGTAGCTTTCAATGAATGATCTTTATCTCTATTTTCATACCACTCTGTAAATT
>JAEZKY010000210.1 GCA_023435985.1 Bacillota bacterium
GCACATGATTTTACAGTACCAGTTTCTTCTACAAATACAGTAGGAGCAGCAGGGTTTGGAGCAGCAATGCTTGGAACTTTATGGGCCTATGATGGCTGGATAAATGTCGGAAATATGGCTGGTGAGCTTAAAAATCCTAAGAAAGATCTTCCAAAGTCTATAATTATCGGGTTAATAACAACAATTATAGTCTATATATTAATTAATGCAGCTATTATAAATATTATGCCAGTGTCTAAAGTAATTACTTCTTCTAAGCCAGCTTCAGATGCAGCTGTAATTATTTTTGGAGATATGGGAGCGGCTTTGATTGCTGCAGGGATAATGATTTCTATTTTTGGTGCATTAAATGGATATTTAATGACAGGTGTTAGAGTTCCTTTTGCAATGGCTCAAGATAATCTTTTTCCGTTCGCTAGATTCTTTGGGAAAGTGAATGATAAATTTCAAACTCCTATAAACACATTTATTTTTGAAGTAGTATTAGCTAGTTTGTATGTATTAAGTGGATCTTTCGATACACTTACTAACCTTGTTGTATTTGTAATGTGGATATTTTTTGTAATGTGCGTATGCGGTATCTTTGTATTACGAAGTAAGCATAAAGAGCTGGAAAGATCATATAAAGTTCCATTATATCCAGTTGTACCTTTGATAGGAATTGTTGGAGGCTTATATATATTAATAAGTACATTTATAACAGATTACTTAAATGCAATATATGGAATAGGGATAACCTTAATAGGACTTCCTATATATTTTTATATAAGTAAAAAGAATAAGAAGTAAGATTTGAGAAAAGGTGTAAAAATATAAGTTCCTATATATTGACAAGTGTTTATTTGATATAGTATGCTTTATATAGTTACAAAAAGATTTATTATAAAAAAGATGATAATGAATCTTATGAAAGGAGAAATGTTATATGAGAGCAAATGTAAAGGTGATGCTAAAATAAAACTAAATATGGGCGAAAGTGTGATTTTAAGGGAAACTATACCCTTTGTTTGTGTTGCATTTCCGCAGAATATTCTAACCTTTCATAAAAGATTGACTATTATGATTAGCATTTAAAATAAGTAATATATACTTATTTTATTAATTATTTATCATATTTCTAGGTGAATAGCAAAGCAGAGCCTATATCTGTTTATTAATATTCCCGCAGGTAGTAGCCATTTTAAGGTTAATGTCTGCGGGATTTTTTTACCCATTTTTAGGAAGAAACAAGAAATGAAACTTAGTAATTATTGAAAGGAGTGATGTGATAATGAAAGCTTTGAAACTAAAATTTAAAAGTTACTTAATTAGCATGGAGGAATTAGATGAATAATAATATAGAAAAGTATGGATATGATGATTTTTTTCAAAAGCAAGTAAAAAAATTTAAGTTATCGGCTGCAGATATTGTACCTGCGAGAGTAATTGAGGTACAAAGAGAACAATATAAGTTAATTTCAGAGTATGGAGAAAGTAATGGAAAGTTAAAAGGATCATTATTTTATAATGAAAAACTATATAAGGAATATCCTACAGTTGGAGATTTTGTTTTAATTAAGCATAATTCATTAGGAAATGACATTATATATCATGTATTTGAGAGGAAAAGTAAATTTTCAAGAATGGATTCCTTTAATGAAATAGAACAAGTTGTGGCAGCTAATTTTGATTATGTCTTTATAATGATTTCACTTAATAATGACTTTAATATTAAGAGAATGGAGAGATACTTAGCAGCTGCATGGCAAAGTGGAGGTATTCCAATAATTATTATGACAAAGTTAGATTTATGCAGTGATTGTAGTCTGCAAAGACAAAAAATTGAAAAGATGGCACCATTTGTCCCTATAATTGCAGTAAGCTCTTTAACAGGAGAAGGATTGGAAGAGTTATGGAAATATATAGCACCATATAAAACTTGTGTATTTCTAGGATCATCAGGTATCGGAAAGTCATCATTAGTTAATGCACTTTTAGGTGAGGAAATTATGAAGGTAAACAGTATTCGTGAAGCTGATAGCAAAGGAAGACATACTACAACTCACAGGCAGCTCATAGTGCTTAAAAATGATTCTATGATCATTGATACTCCTGGAATGAGAGAACTTGCAATGTGGGATGTTAGTGAAGGTTTATATGCAGCATTTGATGATATTGAAGAATTAGCTAAAAAGTGTAAGTTCAAAGATTGTGCCCACGGTAAAGAACCAGGTTGTGCAGTAAAGGCAGCACTAGAAAATAACGAGCTTTCTAAGGAAAGATGGGAAAATTATATGAAAATAAAAAAAGAGGCGGAATTTGCACAAAGAAAAGAAAGTAAAATACTTCAAGCTAGCGAGAAAGCAAAGTGGAAAAATATATCTAAAACTCAAAAAGAATTAAAGGGGAGATTTTAAAATGCAAGAAACAAAATTAAATGAATTCATTTGCCTAAAAGAATATATAAATAAGGAAGAATATGATGAGATAAACAGATTAGAAAAGCTTTGTAATCAGGAAAATGGGGTTAATCTGAAATTAGAATTGGATTATAAGTTAAGCCTATATGATGAGAGCAATAAAAGTGATATTGGGTTAAAAAATATAAATGAATTTCTATATTATATAGATGGAGATTTAGCAGCTTATATTGGAATTTCAAGTTTTGGTGGTAGAAACTTAGGTGAGATAAACGGTATGAGTCATCCTAAATGGAGAAAGAAAGGGATATTTGAAAAACTTTTTAAACTTGTAATAGACGAATGTAACAAAAGAAATTTTAGAAAGATATTATTATTAACAGATGGTAAATCTGATTCAGGAAGTCAATTTATAAAAAGTCATGGAGGAAACTATGACTTCTCAGAATATAGAATGAAGTTAATTGATAAAATTGCTTTAGGCGGCGTTAATTCCATTAATTTAAGAAAAGCTGAGAATAGAGACAAAAATGAAATTAGAAGACAGGATTCAATATTTTTTAGTGATGAAGAAGAAATTGAAGGAGCTTCAAATGATGATGAATTAAATAGCTCCATAGACGAAGAAATTTCAATTAATAATGTATATATGGCAGAGGTCAATGGAGAAGTTATTGGAAAAATTAAAATTGAATATGAAGAGAATTCAGCTTTTATATGTGGATTTGGAATTCTGCCATGGTTTAGAGGAAAAGGATATGGAAAAGAAACCTTAAAGGAAGCTTTAAAATTAATAAATAATAAGGAAATAGTAGATATTGAATTGGATGTAGAATCAAAAAACGATAGAGCTCTTAATATATATAAATATTTCGGATTTAGAGAAGTTTCTGTAATGGATTATTATAAATACAGATAATTATAATATGATAGTTATATAATATGGTAAAATCAAATGCATTTTGTTTTAGGAATGCATTTGATTTTTATTAAGCTGATATCTATGCACCTTTATCAATGTTATGGTTAATGGAATTAGTCCATTTACCGCATCTATCTCCGAAACATCCAATTATAGTCTCGTCATCTTTTATTCTTACAACTTCACATCTATTAGAACAGCCAGCGCATTCAAAGCTGTTAGAAATAAAATTGGAATCTGCTATATCGAAGCCTTTAAAATTTGTTGAACCAGTTTTAAGAACAGTTTCTTTTGCAATTATTGCTGCACCTATAGCACCCATAACATTATAATGTTCAGGAATATAGACTTCACAGTCTAAAGCTTTTTCAAAGGATGCTTTCATTCCTTTATTTGCAGCTACACCGCCTTGAAAGAATATTTTAGGGAATATGTCTTTTCCTTTAGCAATATCATTGAGATAATTTCTAACAAGAGCTTCACATAAGCCATTTATTATGTCAGCTTCATTATAGCCAAGCTGTTGCTTATGTATCATATCAGATTCGGCAAAAACTGCGCATCTTCCAGCTATTCTTAAAGATGTTGTTGAGTTTAATGCATAATTTCCGAATTCTTCTATTGGAATGCCAAGTCTTTCGGCCTGCCTATCGAGGAAAGAGCCGGTTCCTGCTGCACATACATTATTCATTGCAAAATCTATAGGTATTCCTTCCCTTAAAATTATAATTTTTGAATCCTGACCGCCTATCTCTATAATAGTTCTTACATCTTCATCAATGCTAAGAGCTGCACACGCATGAGCTGTTATTTCATTTTTCACTGCATCTGCACCTATTATAAATGAGGAAATCTGCCTTCCGCTGCCTGTAGTTCCAACAGCTTTTATTTGTTCATTCGAATATTTTTCTTTTAAAATTTTGAAGCCTTCTTGAATGGCATTTATAGGTTTTCCTTTTGTTCTTAAATATAGTTTATCTATAACATCAAGATTATTATTTAAAAGAACAATATCTGTACTCACTGATCCAACATCAACACCCAGATAATACATTTTGTTTTCTCCTTTCTAATAAGTCTAAAAATGCTTCTATTCTTGTAATATATCCACCTTCCCCTGTCATTTCATCAACGACTAGAGTTAAGATAGGAAAATCTTTATCTTTAGATATAGCAGGAAGCAGAGCTTTACATACAATTTCCGGCATGCATCCCATGGGGAATATTTGAATGGCACCATCGAAGCCTTCTTTAGTTGCCATTACTGCTTCGCCAATGCATTCTCTGCCATGTCCTCCAATATATAAAGGTAAGTATTCCCTAGAGGCTCTTCTTATATCTAAAGAATTAAGGTTAAAAACTGACATTAAACAATCCTTTGCCCACCAGCTTGGGGTTAATCTCCTTTTAGTTGAAACCCCATAATCCATAAGTTTATCTTCAATATAAAGATTGGAAAATGGTTCTATGATAGTGTATATTTCACCTATTATTGCTATCTTAAGAGGTTTCTTGTCTTTGCATATTTCAATAGAATCAAATTTTTTATTATAATAATCTAATATTTTTATCATTTCTTCAGGAGTGCTACTATTGACTGCATCGATTTTACATTTATTTAATAGATGCTTACATTCATGATTATTCTTTTCATAACCAGCCAGATAATGTGCTTTAGCTTCTATCTTATCAGTTAAATTTAGAACCTTATATCCCATCCGCAAAGCATTAAGCTTTTGAATTGCTGTTTTAGTACTATTGGAAGAAACAAAGGATATTCTTTTGAAAAACTCATCTATGCCTATTGCTGATGGTTTATCTAATACTATAAAATTTAAATTATGTCCTAATTTTTTTAATATGCTGATCTGCAATTCACAATATTCACCGTATCTGCATGGTCCGCAGCTTCCAGTGATTATTATTGTATCTACCCCTTTTTCAATACCTTGAATATAATTACCCATCATTAATTTAAAGGGCAGGCACATATCTTCAGGTGAATACTTAGAACCTATTTCTAATGCTCTTTTACTATTAAATTCTGGAATTATATAATCTACACCAAGCTTATCAAAAATAGCTTTGGCTACAAGGTATGTATTACCTAGATGAGGAGCCATAATTTTCATACAGTTGCCTCCTTTCTAACATGTCAACAAAGGCTTCTATTCGTGTATCAAAGCCTGATTCACCTGTATGTTCATCAATTTTTAGTATTAAAAATGGAAAATTTTCTGTCCTTTCTTTTATAAGATCTATAACCACAGAGTCTATTCCACAAGCGAAAGATGATATATATACTATTCCATCAACTTTCTTATTTTCTGCGAGATATGTTGATGCGCCATAGGCTTTTCTTGCAAAAGTCCAAAAAGGTCGTTTAAATAAGTATTTTACTTTATCATTTATAAAAGCTTCATCTATAAATTCTTCAGTTATAACTCCTATGCCTAATCTTTTGAATTTTTTAACTAAATTCATGTTTATGAAATTATCATAAACATTATAAGGGTGTCCAATTAATGCAATATTTATTTCACAGTCTTGTGTCTTAATTCCAAGATTGACTTTATTTTGTTCACTTAGTGCTTTTAAATAAGCTTTTTTAATTTTATCTTTATTTTTAGTAATCATACCTCCTGCGTCCTTAACCCATTTATATAAATTTTCTTTTGAAGTAGCATAAATAGGGGCCATGGTGATTTTAGGCATATTAGGGATACTGCTTATAATCATTTCTGGAAGACCACAAAATTTAGGACAAATAAATTCATGTTTACATATCTGCATAATTCTAGGAATAACTATTAGATCACACTTATCTTTAATAGAGGCAACGTGTCCGTGAAATACTTTAATAGGCAAACAGGCATCATTTACACAATATTTAACGCCTTCATCGAGTATTTGTTTATTTGTATCTGGTGAAGTAATTATTTCAGCTCCAAGTTCATAAAAAAACTCTTCAAAGAATTTATAATATTTATAATTCAATAATCCTTTGGGAATTCCAACCTTCATATACATTTACCTCCTATAAAAATTAATCTTATTCATATATAGTTCTCAGAAATTTTGGAAATATACATACAAGTTAAATAAAAAGTAATAAAGTTTTGTATAAATGAATGTTGGTACTATTTCTATTATGATGGAACAATGGCTCTTAACAGATATGTTGATGAATAATATTAGTTAATTCTAATGGCACATGTGTCTAGTGAACTGTTGTGACTTAATAGATTGTAATGCAGAGTAAGATTAATTCGAGAACTTGCGTATATCAACTTTTAGAAAGTTTTGGAGTCATATATAAATATTGTGTATAATTTGATTTTATAGTATACTTGCATTTGGTAGTTACTACAAACTTTAATATTAGGGGCGCTATTACTAGTGTCCCTTTACATTTTTATATAAAAATATAGATATCTAATATGTGAACTAGACTTATGACTTAGAATTGAAAATTTTGATAAATTAAAGCAATAAATTGACTACTTAGAAGGCCTTTTGGTATATGACTTATTTTACGAAATAACTTGTGCAAAAAATGTGGGGACTTTTTTAGTGCCTCATTGCAAGTTATTTGTAGTAGTAAAACACATGAAGAAGGGAACAAAATTAATATGAATAATAAACCACATATAATTCCATATCTCACAGCTATAATAACTAATTTTATCTTTGGACTTAGTTTTTTGTTTTCAAAGCAAGGTTTAAACACAGCTGATCCTATGACATTACTTTCATTTAGATTTTTAACTGCCTTTATTATAATGACAATTCTTATAGCTCTTAAAATAATAAAAGTAAGTTATAAAAACAAGCCAATGAAATGGCTAATTATTTTAGCATTCATAGAACCTATAATTTATTTTATTTTTGAAACTTATGGACTTCAACGAATTTCTACATCTTTAAGTGGACTTATGATTGCACTCATACCAATTATAGTTACAATTTTAGCAGTATATTTCTTAAAAGAAATGCCATCGATAAAACAGACGATTAGTATAATGCTATCTGTAGCTGGCGTGATTTTAATAATTTTAATGGAAAACTCAGATAATGGAGGCAGCACGCTTTTAGGTATATTATTACTTGGTGGAGCAGTTTTTTCAGCGGCATTATTTAATATAATAGCAAGAAAAATATCTAAAGACTTTACAGCTATAGAGGTGACATATTTTATGATGTTTTCAGGTGCTATTTGCTTCAATGGAATTTCAATTATTAATCATGTGGTAGAGAAAAGACTACAAGAGTATTTTTTACCGCTAAGTAATACAAGATTTATAATTTCAATAATATATCTTGGTATATTATCATCAGTAGTAGCTTATTTCTTAGCGAATTATACACTTTCAAAAATAGAAGCATCTAGATCATCAGTATTTGCCAATATATCGACCATTGTGTCCATAGTAGCTGGAGTGATATTTTTACATGAAGATTTTCATCTTTATCATATTGTAGGTTCAATTATGATTTTAGTAGGTGTGTGGGGGACAAACTATTATAAAAATTAGACTATATATCTTGTCGTGTTATTAAGGAAGTGTTTTGCTTCGTTAATTTGTTATACTAATAAAAAATAATAATAAAGCAGAAATTATAAAAATTTTATAGAGTACCTCCAAAAACAATTAGACTAAAAATTATGGTCTAAAAGACAAATTATTCAATTAATTCTTTAAATATGTAAATATATGTGTTATATTTAATATAAATGAATGTAGGGAATTTAATTCATTTGAAGAAAATTAGGGGAATAAGCTACTGTTACATAATAAGAGAAGTCTCTGAATTAGTATATTAAGTTATATACAAGATGAGATTATGGTTTATGTTGAAATAAGATAATAATTATATTACCAAAGTAATAATATAGTTAATAAGCTAGAAATAGCTTGAAATAGGGGGAAATATAAAAGCTACTTATGAAAAGATAATCATAAGGAGTGCATATAATGATAATACGACATAATATTAGCGCAAGTAATGCAAATAGAATGCTTGGAATTAATAGCAAAAGTTTATTGAAATCAAGTGAAAAACTAAGTTCTGGCTATAGAATAAATAGAGCTGCTGATGATGCAGCAGGTCTTGCAATATCAGAAAAGATGAGATCTCAAATAAGGGGATTAGACCAAGGAGCAGTAAATTCACAAGATGGAATTTCGTTATTGCAGACTGCAGACGGAGGAATGAATGAAATTCATGGTATATTACAAAGGTGTAAAGAATTGGCGGTAAAGTCTTCTAGTGGAACTTATAGTGATGAAGATAGAAGTTTGATGCAAGGTGAAATGACACAATTGACAAATGAAGTGGATAGATTAGCAAATGATACTGAATTTAATGGATATGCACTACTTTCAGGTAATAGGACTAAAGATGGACAAAGTGGGCCATCAGATTCTATAAGTAATTATGTACAATATGTTACATCTAGTGGAGGAATAACTGATAAATATACATATAATGGAGTAGATTATTCAAGTGCTAGCATTGATTTTAGTAATATAAACTCAGCTAGTGATGTTGCCAATTTGGTTGGTAAAGGAGTTAATTATACTTGTTGTACCTGCAATAAGGCATATAGTATTAAGTTTGTAGATGGTAATCCAGATACGTCACGCTTAAATGATACAAATCCAGTTATGGAAGTAGATGTAAGTTCAATTACAAATGGTACTGATTTAGTAAATAAAATAATGGAAACAGCATATGGTCAATCTAATTTTGTATATAATCCGGCAATAAATCCTAGTGGATTACCTACTCCTGGTAGTGACGTACCAAGTAATGCAACAGCGTTTGTAGAACATTATTCACAGTTAGCTGCAAGTGGAGCAAAACTATATATTTATGATGATAGACCATCAGAAGCCAATGGAAGCTGGCCGCAAAATGGTAATGGAGAATTTAATCTTAATGTATATGGTGAAGTAACACAAGGAAAAGACAAGTTTTTCTTTGCAGATATACAAGTTGGTGCCGAGGCTGGACAGCATGTTAGGGTGGAAGTACAAAATGTAACGGCTAAGGAGCTTGGAATTGATAACTTATTGATAGATACTCAAGATAATGCAGAATCAGCTATATCTACAATTGATAGTGCAATTAACAAAGTATCGACATCTAGAGGAATTGTTGGTGCATATCAAAACAGATTGGAACATGCGATTAAAGCAAATGATAATACATCTGAAAATTTACAAAATGCAGAAAGTAGGATAAGGGATGCAGATATGGCAAAAGAAGATATGGAAATGACTAAAGACAGCATCCTTCAACAGGCATCTGAAAGTATGTTAAGTCAGGCTGATAAAATGTCTGAAAGTATTTTAAATTTAATCAAGTTATGGGGGCAAAGCTAACTTATGTTATTTCATGTGTTTTAAATAAAATAATTTTTAATAAAGTTAAGCATTAATTATTAATAAGTTGTATTAAAGATTTTAGAATACATATTTAATATTTAAGTCAATTGAAATTACAGTAATATAAATTCATTATCGCAACTTATATAGTTGCATTAGCAGAGTAGGTCGAGAAGATAATTTTCTCGACCTACTCTGCTAAGTTACTTGTTAATTTGAATTATTTATCATTAATAGATATGATCAGAGAATTAAAAGTCAATATTATTAGATTTCATTAACTGACTTTAAAAGGTCAGTCAGCATTTCTTCTGTGAAAGTTCCATTACTTATGGTTATTAATCTCCTTATTGGGATGTTTTTCAGATAACCTAAAAATTCTTCTCTATCATCCTCATTTGGAATTACAGCTTTTGCAATATTTGCAAGTGCTGTGTCAACAATAGGTTTAGATTTTGAATTATTAAGAAAATCTCCAATAGGTGTATTTTCTGAATATATGATTTTTGAAACATATGGTGATTGAACAAATATATTTTTAGATAAAACAATATCTCTAGAAGATTTGCCAATTAAAATCTCATAAGGGCCACTTTCTATAACCCAGCTGTGTGAGATTACATCATAATGCGAAAAATTCTCTGAATTAAGAGTAAAGCTTACTTCTTTTTCTTCTCCAGGAAAAAGAGCTACTTTAGCAAATGCTTTTAGCTCCTTTTCTGGTTTTGGAGAAGTGCTTATAAGATTTTTTATATAGATTTCAACAATTTCTTTACCAAAACATTTACCCGTATTTTTGACTTTAACTTTAACTTCTAATGTATCAGTGTCTTTAATTAAATCTTTATTTAATGTTAAATCATTATAATCAAAGGTAGTATAGGATAATCCGAATCCAAAAGGATATTCAACATCTATATTTTTTTTATCATAATATCTATAGCCTACAAAAATTCCTTCTTTATATTCCAAATTGTTTTCTGAATCTATATAATCTAAATAAGCTGAATTATCTGATAAATTTATTGGAAATGTTGAAGCCAGCTTTCCAGATGGAGTTGCTATTCCAAATAGGATATCTGTAATAGCACCACCGCCTGCTTGTCCAGGGAACCAGGTTTCCAAAATACCATCAGCATATTTAGACCATGGAGACATAATAACAGGAGAACCATTACTAAGTACTAAAATAAGATTTTTTTGAAGTTTTCCGATTTCTCTGATTAATTTTATTTGATTATCAGGTAAATTAGAATTTTTACTGTCTTTATTTTTCATATCATTAGGTTCAGGAATTCCTACGAACAATATAATGATATCAGATTCTTTTGCAACTTTTCTTGCTTCCTTAAGAAGAGAATTATCATCATCAGTAGTGTCATCTGAAGTATTATAGCCTTTCGCGTAATAGATTTTAATTGAATCACCAACTAATTTAGTTATTTCGTCATAAGCATTTTCAACCATAGTAGGATCAATATGATAGCTGCCTTCACCTTGATATAATGGTTCTTTTGCATATGCACCGATTATACCTATTTTCTTGTTTTTTAACTTTTCTCTTTTTAAAGGCAAAAGATTATGTTTGTTTTTTAGAAGAACCATGGAATCTTCAGCGGCTTCTCGTGCCAAGTCATTATGTTTTACTTTGTCATATGTAGCATATTCTTTTGTGTTTGGAGCAACTTTAAAAATTACATTTAGTATATCCTCTACTGCTTTATCAAGAACTGAAACATCCAAGTTACCAGTTAATACAGCTTCAACTATTTCTTTATTATGAGAGCCGTAAGAATAAGGCATTTCTAAATCGAGACCTGCATTTAGTGCGTCTATTATTGAATTTACTGCAAACCAGTCAGAGGCAATAAGTCCATCAAAATTCCATTCATTTCGTAAAACATCAGTTAGTAAATATGAATTTTCTGTGCAAGGTATTCCATTTACACTATTGGAAGCAACCATAACAGCAACTGGTTTTCCTTTTGTGATAGCAATTTTAAAGTTAAGCAGATAAATTTCTCTTAATGCTTGTTCATCAATTATATTATTTATAATTTGCCTGTAATATTTTTGATTGTCAGCAATATAATATTTTACACAAGCACCTACCCCTTTACTTTGAATACCTTGGACAAAAGCAGCGCCAAATTCACCACTTAATACTGGATCTTCTGAATAATATTCAAAGTTTTTACTATCTAGAGGATCACGTTGAATATTTATAACAGGTCCAAGAAGCAATTGAACATCCTCTGTCAGACATTCCTCTGCAATAGCCTTACCTATGCAATAAGCTAGGTCTGTATCCCAAGAGGAGGCTAAAGCAGAAGATGCCGGAAAGCAAGTGGATGGAATAATGTCGGAAAAATTAGATAATCGTTTAGCAAGTCCATAAGGTCCTTGTGCTAAAGTTATTGATGGAACTCCAAGCCTTGGAATATCTTGAGTTTCCCAAAAGTTTTTCAAAGAACATAATGATGCTTTTTCTTCTAGAGTTAACTGATTAATTATATTTTTTATATCCACTCAAGTACCACCTTATCTTTCTTAATAGTTTAATTTATATATTGAAAATTGAATTTCATATATTTAATTAAAAAATAATCTTATTATTATACTATTAAAAATAAGCAACATATATTACATTTTTTATAGGAGTTAGTGTATTATAAATAGTAAGGGGTATTTAATTTTAAAGATATGGAGGAAAAGATGAAGAGAAAGGCAGTATTTTTTGATATAGATGGGACCTTATATAATCCAAGTGTAGGGGTTCCCGAGAGTACGGTACAAGCTATTAAAAAGTTGAAAGAAAATGGGCATCTTGCTTTTATATCAACAGGAAGAGCAAGAGCTATGATTCCGCAAGACATGGTGGATTTGGGATTTGATGGAGTACTTGCTGCGTGCGGGGCTTACGTGGAATTTGAAGGGAAGGTGGTTTATAATATAAATTTAGAAAAAGAAGTGTCTGACAATGTAATAAGTATCTTGAAGGAGCATAATATTTTTTGTGTTCTGGAAGGAACGGATTATTTGTATATGGATGATGATGAATTTGATAAATTTTCAGTAAAATCATTTAAGGACAGATTTGGAGATAAAATAAAGCCCATAACAGGTGTAGATTATCATTTTAATAAAATTACATGCAGAATAGAAGAGCATAGTGATTTTGAAAGAGCATATGAAATTTTGGAAGAGAATTTTGACTGTATTTATCATAATCCGAAATTTATTGAATTGGTTCCAAAAGGATTTTCAAAAGTAAAAGGAATAGAAGCAATAATAGAGCAGTTAGGAGTAGATATTGAAGATACATATGCGTTTGGTGATAGCTTAAATGATATTGATATGCTTAAGTACGTAAAATATGGGATAGCAATGGGAAATAGCAGTCCGGAAATTCTTGAAATAGCAGAATATAAGACCGATAATATTGAAAATCACGGTATATATAATGGATTAAAGAAGTTTAAATTAATATAAGGTTGTATTATTTATATGATGCTTGAAAAAACTATCTGGTTAAAAATGACTAGATAGTTTTTTGAATTCATTAATATTTTTAATAAAAAATCTTTATATTATTATAATAAAGATGTATAATTCAATTAAAGAATAATAATTATTAATAAGTAATTTTTATGAGTTACAAGGAGGATATTATATGAAAGTTATCGTAATTGGCTGTACTCATGCAGGAACAGCTGCCATAGTTAATTTAAAAGAACTCTACCCTGATAGTGAAATTGTAGTTTATGAAAGAAATGATAATATATCGTTTTTATCTTGTGGTATAGCTTTAAGTATTGGAGGAATAGTTACAGAAACTGAAAAGCTATTTTATAATTCTCCAGAGAATTTAAGTTCTATGGGGGTTGTAACTAAAATGAAACATGATGTTTTGGACATTGACTTTGATAATAAAAAGCTTAAAGTTAAAAATTTAGAAACTGATGAAGTTTTTGAAGATAATTACGATAAATTGGTGTTAACATTAGGATCATGGCCAATAGTACCTAAATTTGAAGGCGGAAATTTGGAAAATATACTTTTGTGTAAAAATTATAATCATGCAAAGGAAATAGAATCTAGACGAAGCAATGCAAAGAATGTAGTGATAATTGGAGCAGGTTATATTGGCGTTGAACTTGCAGAAGCTTTTAGAATACAGGAGAAAAATGTAACGCTAATAGATGCAGAAAAGAGGATAATGTCAAAATATCTAGATAAAGAAATTACAGATATTGCAGAAAAGGAGTTTGAAGAAAAAGGAATAAACTTAGTTCTAGGTGAGAAAGTAAAATTGTTCAAAGGGCAAGATAATAAGGTAACTCATGTGGTAACTGAAAATAATGAATACGAAGCAGATTTAGTTATATTATGCATTGGTTTTGCACCAAGTACTGCTCTTGTAAAGGGAAAGCTTAAAACCCTAGATAATGGTGCAATAGTAATTGATGAATATATGCAAACAAGCAGAGAAGATGTATTTGCAGCAGGAGATTGCTGTGTTGTTAAGTTTAATCCAGCTGATGATACAAGATATATACCTTTAGCGACTAATGCAGTTAGAATGGGGACTTTAATTGCATATAATATAATTAAACCAACATTAAGATACATGGGAACACAAGGTACTTCTGGGATTAAGATATATGAAAAATGTATAGCATCAACAGGCCTCACAGAAGAGGTAGCAAAAAATACTACATCATTAAATGTGGATTCTGTTACTGTAACTGATAATTACAGACCAGAGTTTATGCCAACTTTTGAAGAAGCAATGTTAAAGCTTATATATGATAGGGATAATAGAAGAATATTGGGTGGTCAAATAGTTTCTAATTTAGATTTAACACAGTTTATGAACACATTATCAGTAGTGATTCAGAATAGGATGACAGTAGAAGAACTCGCTATGACAGACTTCTTTTTCCAACCACATTTTAATAAACCTTGGAGTTTATTAAATATAGCAGCATTACAGGCATTAAAGAAATTATAGTAAAGAGAAACAGAAATTAAGAATTATTTTAAGCATATGCAGAGCTAATATAATTTTATTTTTGATATAAAAATTGACTGACTACATTAAGTGGTCAGTCAATTATTTAAGCCTGTATTTAATGTGTTTGTAGAAGTTTGATATTCTTTCCGATTATTTTTATGCCTTTTATTATGTCAGCATCACTTACTCTTCCAAAACCAATCCTAAATGTATCAGAGCCTCTTAAGTTATTTTCTTCATATTGTAGATGAGCTTCTTCATGATTTTCTAAGATGTTTTTTGAGTCTTCATAGAAAATATCACCAGGCATAAAAAGTACATTATCTTTATAACAAAGATCTAAGAGTGTTCGAGCATTTATATTATTTTTTAGTTTTATGAAGATGTGGAGGCCTCCTTCGCCAGTTATATAGTCATATGGTATGTATTTCTCAACCATTTCTATAACAAGATTATATTTATCTCTATAATATTTTCGAACATTTTTTACATATCGGCTGAAGGCACCACTTTTAAGATAATAATAAAAAGCACTTTGATCTAAAAAAGATGAATGAATGTTTCGGCCACGCTTTACGCTTTCTAAAACATCTATAAGTTTTTCATCACCTAAGATCCAGCCAATTCTAAGGCCTGGAAATAGAATTTTTGAAAGACTTCCTATATAAATAACTCCATTCCCATTTCCACATAGAGAAGCTATTGGGTCAATAGGGGAACTTGAATATAATAATTCTTCATTAAAACCATCTTCTATTATAGGTACAGAATACTTTCTAAATAATTTATAAATCTCTTTTCTTCGTTCAGTTTTAGTTACAATTCCTGTTGGATTATTATAAGAAGGAATTAAATATCCAAATTTAGGAGCATATTTACTTAAGGCATTTTCAAGATCTTTTAAATCTAAGCCTTCTTTAACCATTTTTACTTGAACAATTTGAAGATTATAAGCTTTCATAATTTTTAAAGCAGTATTATGAGTAGGTTCTTCACATATAATAATATCGCCTTTAGTAGTTAATGAACTGATAAGTATGTCAAAAGCTTCAGTAAAACCATTTGTAATTAAAATATCCTTATTTGATGTATTTACACGTTTTTCTTTCATATAATTAAAAAAGTAATCTATTAATGGCTTATAACCTTTTGCATAACCGTAATTTAATAAATTTGCTTCTTCAAATGTCCAAGCATCCAGAAGGGACCTCTTAAAATCATCAAGATTAAAAAGATGGCTCTCAGGTGAAATTGATTTAAAAGATATCATTCCCTTTTTATAAGGTAATTCCCTTTTTATAATATCAAATTCTTTTAATGTATTTCCATAGTCATTAATTCTTTTGGTGAAATCTATATGATATTCATAACTTTCATTTTCACCCTCTATTGAGATAAAAGTTCCTATACCTCTTTTAGTGACTATAATACCCATGCTTTCAAGCTCTTCATAGGCAGAAATAACGGAATTTCTACTTATATTTAAAAATTTACTTACTTCTCTAGTTGAAGGAAGTTTACTATCCTTTTTTAATTCGCCATTTTTAATTCCCTGCTTAATATGTCTTTCTATTTGAAGATAAATAGGTTCTTCAGCATTTATAATAAGATTAGAAAATATCAATATTAAATCACCTCTTTCTTAAGGCTGTTATCTCATTTAGTATTATAACAATTATTCTATAAACTTTACAATGTGGAACTATAGATAAATATGACTAAAAATTTATAACAAAGGAGAGCTTGATCACGCTAAATAATCCTATAATTTTTGTAAGATTGCTAGTCCATGTAAACTATAACCTAATAAATTTTTATCTTCTTAAGTTTTAAGGTTAAATTCAATCCATTTCTCGAAAATTTTTTAATTTAGGGAAAGTTATGTGTTTAAATTGGACTGTATGGGGGGGAAAGGTAGAAAATAGGGGAATTTCTTACCTAACTACTGAATTAAACTTCATAAATTCATTTACACCAAACATAGTCATAAAAAGTGAAAATAAGCTTTCTAATTATATCAGTATTGATAATTAATTTGTATATTTATATGAGTTTAGGTGTGCTTAAGATATTGACAAAACAGACAAAGTAGTCTAGTATTAAAACAAATTATAAATTTAAATAGATATATTTATAATTTCGGTAAGTTACCACATAAGTTTAAGTTAAAAGCTAGATATCTATGGAATGGAGTATAAAATGGCTGGTAAAATCACTAAAGGTGAACAAACGAAAAACAGAATAATTGAGTGTGCAGCAGAATTATTTTTTAGAAATGGATATAACTCAACAGGAATAAATGATATTTTAAAAATTACTAAGCTGCCTAAAGGTTCTTTCTATTTTCATTTTGAAAGTAAAAAAGAATTAGCTATTGAAGTTAATGCTTATTTTCAAAAAAAATTAGGAAAGTGGATTTCGGATACAGCAAAAAATAAGCAATGGGAAGAGTTTGTAAATAACTTAGTGAATGATATGATTAATGGAGTAGAAAGTGGAGTCTACTTTGGATGCCCCTTAAT
>JAEZKY010000243.1 GCA_023435985.1 Bacillota bacterium
GTATCGTTTTGGTGATAAATTATCTTATAGCTTCTATATTATGGAGGGATGTAAAAAAATAAAGATACCAAAGTTATCTATTTTAGGATTTGTTGAAAATGCGTGTGTTCATGGAATTGAAGAAGTACCATATAAAGCAGGTATTAATGTTAATATAATCAAAGATGAGAGCAGTTTATTTATAGAAATATTAGACTCAGGATGTGGAATGAGTGCAGAGGAGCTAAATTTGATTATGGATAAATTAAAAAATGCAGAAATGGACATGATTAATAAAAGTAAGAGTATTGGCATTTTAAATACTTATATGCGTTTAAGGATGTATTGCAATAATAATATGGGATTTAAAATTGATAGCAAATTAAGGAAGGGAACAGAAGTGAAATTACAAATTTACCTCGATGAACTAATGAAAAAACAATGTGATTAATGAGAAAATAATATTATTAAGGTGGGAAAAGGAATATGATTAAAATCTTAATAGTGGATGATGAACCGTTTATCCGTCAAGGTCTTAAGATTCTAATTAGTTGGGAAAAATATGGTTATGAAATTGTTGGTGAAGCTGCAAATGGTATTGAAGCAATAAAGGAATTAGAGAAAAAAGATATAGATTTGATAATTGTAGATATAAAAATGCCAGAAATGAATGGTATTGAATTAATTGAACATGTACGAAATAATATATCAAATACAATTAAATTTATAGTATTAAGTGGCTACTATGAATTTGAATATGCTAAAAAAGCAATAAGATACAATGTGACTGATTATGTTTTAAAGCCCATTAGAAAAGATGAATTAATCAAAGTTTTAAATAGCTTCAAAGACGAATATATTAAGCAGGAAAATCAAAAAATTATACAAAAAACAAAAGATAAGGTTTTGTATGACAAATATTTAAGCGAGATCATAAATGGAAAATGCGATAATATTACTTTAGAATATGTTAATGAATATCTGAATTTTTCAAAAGACTTACGATATGTAATTATAGAAATTAATTATTATGATGACGCTTATAGCAATATTACTGATGATGAAAAACAAAAAGGAAAAGAAGTATTTTATAAGAAGATGATAAGATGGCTTGGAGAAAATTGCTATAATGTAATTTTTGATGGAAGTAAGTATAAAAATTATTATGATATCGGATTTATCTACGACAAAAAATTAGCAGAAGAGTATGGTTTAAATGAGAATGAATATATTGCAAAATTGCAAAAGGATATGAGGAAAGATCAAAAATATGATTTTTATATTTATATTGGGCAGAAAGTAAGGAGTATTAGAGAATTATCAATCTCGTATAAAACTGCAATTATAGCTAAATTATTTTCAGATTTTTCAAATGGAAATATTATTTCATATTATGATCAAATTATAGAAAAAAAAGAACTTAGCTATGATGTAGAAAAGCAATATATGGATGATTTAATCCATGAAATAGATGAAAATAATAAGGAAGAAATTATAAAATGTGTTGATAAAATTTATGATAGCTTTAGGGAGTGCAAGATAGATTTGGGAATTATAAACATAAATATAAATTATTTGTTGTGCAATCTGGTTAATATTGCAAGAAAGTTAGATTTCGAAGCTAATCAGGAAGAGGTTTTGAAATATATTAGTTCAATTTCATTCGAGCAAATAATAAGCAGAGGGAGTGCAAAACATTTAAAAGATTTTTCGTTAGAGTTTTCAAAGTATTTAAGCCAATTGAGGCAAAATTCAGTTCAAGGAATTTTAAGTCAAGTTGATAAGGAAATATCAGAGCACTATATGGAAAAGTTAAGTTTAAAGTATTTAAGTGAAAAGTATTTTATTAATAGCGCATATTTGGGACAAATTTTTAAAAAGAAATATAAGGTGTGTTTTAAAGATTATTTAAATACGTATAGGGTTGAAAAAGCCGCAGAATTATTAAAAAGCAGCAATGATAGAGTTTATAATATTGCTGAAAAAGTTGGTTATAGCAATCCAGATTATTTCATTAATAAATTTGTTCAAATTAAAGAAAAAACACCAATACAATATAGAAAACAATTTTTACATTGATAGAGCTATTATTATATATAAGAATACTTTAAAGATAGGGAGACAAGCTTATGAGTGAAAATCCGATTATTTGGGCTGATTATCCAGATCTTGACCCAATAAGAATAGATGATACTTACTATATGGTTAGTACCACAATGCATTTTATGCCAGGTTGTGTTATATTGCGTTCATATAATCTTATTAATTGGGAAGTAGCTACTTACGTATATGACATTTTAGAGGATACACTAGATCAAAAGCTAGAAGATGATAAGCAAATTTATGGAAAGGGGATGTGGGCAGCGTCACTGCGATATAATAAAGGAAAATTCTATGTGTGTTTTGTAGCAAATGACACTCATAAGACTTACCTATATACAGCTATGGATATTACAGGTCCATGGGAAAAAGTAACATTGAAGGATTTTATCATGACTGCTCACTGATTTTTGATGATGATAGAGTTTATATAATTTATGGTAATAATGAAATTCATATTACGGAATTGAAGGACGATCTTTCAGGTCCTAAGTTAGGAGGATTAGATAGAATAATTGTAAGAGAAACACAAGAGTATTATCTTGGTTACGAAGGTGCTCATTTCTATAAAATTAATGGTAAATATTATGCTTTTTTAATTCACATGCTGAAATCTAAAAATGGGCATAGAACTCAAGCATGTTTTGTATCTGAATCTATAGATGGAAAATTTGTTGGTGGAGAAGTATTTGATGATGATATGGGATTTCATAACTCTGGGATAGCACAAGGGGGAATAGTGGATACTCCAGATGGAAAGTGGTATGCTATACTGTTTCAAGATCGTGGTGCTGTTGGGCGTGTACCTGTTATTGTGCCAATGCACTTTGAAAATGATTTCCCAGTATTTAATGAAAAGGCACCTCAATGCATTGATATTCTAGATAATAAACCAGGATATGAATACAAATTATTGGTTGGAGATGATGACTTTATTTATAAGCCTAATAAGAAGGGGAAGATTAAGTTAAAAGAGTTTTGGCAATGGAATCATATACCAAATAATAAATTATGGTCAGTTATAGAAAAACCTGGAATATATTGTATTCACTCAGGAAAAGTTTCTCCAAACATAAATTATGCAGTAAATACTCTAACACAACGTGTCATGGGACCAAGGAGTGAGGCAATAGTAACTTTAGATGGCAATGAACTTAAGAATGGTGATTATGCAGGCTTATGTTTTTTAATTAGTTCGTATGGATTAATTGCACTTACAAAAGAAGACAAACAATTTTACTTAGTAATGTTAGCAAAATGTACTGATGATAAATCAATCTTTGGAAACTTAATAGATAAAGAGCCTGGAGTGGAGTATGGAAGAATTCCTGCAAAACAGGCTAAAGTAACACTAAAAGCATATGGTAATTTCGAAAATAAAATAGATAAATGTGAGTTTTATTACCAGGATGGAGAAGAATGGATAAAGCTTGGCATCACACATAATCTTGTATGGAAGATGGATCAGTTTGCTGGATGCCGTTTTGGTTTATTTCTGTTCTCTACAAAGGAAATTGGTGGAAGTGCTGAATTTTCGAAGTTTAAGTATAACATTTTGAAATGAAAAATTAATTTATCAATTAAGAAAGGAAGAAATATTTTATGATATATAAAGAGAAAGAAGAATTAAAATATGTACTTTGTTATACAAGAAAACCACAGGAAAATTTGATTTATTCTGAAAAATTAGCATATAGTATGCATCTTGCTTACAGTGAAGATGGAATGGGATTTCAGGAGTTAAATCATAATTCGGGAATTTTATTTGCTAAAGCAACAGAAAATGATAATGGATCTCTCAATGCAAAAAGCTTAAAAAATCCGTATATATTTTATTTAGCAGATGGTACTTTTGGTGTTGTTGCTATACGTACAGAGGCAGAGGGTAACAATGATGAGCAGAGCAAAGGGCGAGTGCTTCTATTTACTTCAGAAGATCTTTTGCATTATAAGGAAATTGGATTGATTAATTTAAAAGGAGACACTTATGTAAGTGATATTAAATGCCAGTATGATGAGGATAAAAAAGTTTATATAATTTGTTGGAGTGACGAAAGTGGGAATTATTATAAGAATTTTACTGCTGATATATTGAATATAAACAGTGCTTCGATACCTGAAAAGACAGAAGCTTTTGCTATAGAAACTGTTAATACAGAAATAGAGGGAATAGTTCCAAGGAATGTTGTATCTATATCATCAGAGCTAGCACATCGCCTTATTTGTAAACTTATAGTGCCTACTAATGTGGAAATAAGAGTACCTGAAAGTGTAAATATCACATCAGAAAATGAATTGAAAGCTGTAAAAGTTACTGCTATTTATAGTGATGGAACAACAGCTATTAAGAATGTAGATTGGAATTTATCTGAGATAGATTGGAATAAGCCAGAAAAATATAGAATAACAGGAAAAGTACATCAAGATCATTATGAATTTCCTATTGCTACTGATCGTGCAGACCCATGTATAGGAAAATGGAAGGGAAAATATTATTTTATTGCAACAAATGATGCTGATGGAAATCACAGCTTATACATGAGAGAAGCAGATAATATACCGGATTTATTAAAGGCTGAAGAAAATTTGATAATTGATTCTAATATGTATGAGGATATTAAAGGTCTTTTATGGGCACCAGAATTTCACATAGTTGAAGGGGAGTTATATATATTTCATGGGGCGACTTCAGGAGAGTTTTTTTATGAAGAATCACATGTTATGAAGTTAAAAAAAGATGGAAATCCAATGAATGCAGCAGATTGGTCTAGACCACACCGTGTAGTTAAAAAAGATGGGACTTATTTATGTGAAGCAGGAAAGACTATTTCTCTTGACATGACTAATTTTGAAATAAAGGGAGAGTATTATGTGGTTTGGTCACAACGTGAATTTTTGCCAGAGGATCTTGGAGCTTGGCTTTATATTGCTAAAGTTGATCCAAAGGAGCCATGGAAGCTAATAAGTGATCCAGTAGTTATTTCTAAGCCAGATTATGGCTGGGCAAATAACAATGTTTTTGTTGATGAAGGACCATTTGCATTAATAAGAGATGGAAAGTTATTTTTAACCTTTGCTAGTGCAATGATAGATGCTACTTATGTTGTAGGATTACTCTGTGCAGATAAAAATGCAGATTTATTAGACCCTGCTAGCTGGACAAAGGGAAATTATCCTTTACTTACTTCTAGAAGTGCACCAGGAGAATATGGGCCAGGGCATAATTCTTATGTTATAGATGATGATGGAAATGTATGGAATGCTTATCATGCGAGACCAGGAGTTAATGGACCTAGATCTTCTGGACTTCGTCGTGTTCATTTTGATATTGATAATTATCCAGTGCTTGATTTAACAGAAGAAAAGGATTTAAATCCAGAGTTAAGAAATGTGATTATGGATATTATTGTAAGGTGATATAATGGTTAAATTTCTTTTTATAATTTTACTTATCTAGATAGAATTATGGATACTTATATTGAAAATGGTATTAAGCCATTTTTAGAACTAGGATTTATTCCAGAAAAACTTAAAACTGGTGATGAGACAGTATTTTACTGGAAAGGGAATGTAACGCCTCCTGTATCCTATGAAAAGTAGGATTAAATCATTTAATAGATAGACATGGTAGAGAAGAAGTAGTCATATGGCCGATTGAAGTATGGAATGAACCTAATATTGCATTTTGGGCTGGAACCATGGAAGAATACTTCAAGCTTTATGACTATTCCAGCATTTATTGTTGGCTGGAATATATGTACAAATGCATAATTTTTAATGTTTTTTATATAATTTGTTAGGTTGTTGGATGTATGCACAAATGATAAACTTTATCTTATAAACAAAACGTTTACAAAATAAAGCTCATAATTATTAAAATATAAATATCTAAATAATATGATAGGGGGAAATTTAATGAAAAAAACAAAACTCATTACTAGTATGCTTTTAACAGGATTTGTCTCATTAAGTCTTCTTGCAGGTTGTGGTAATCAAACAAAGGATACAAGTACTAGTAATGGAAAGATTAAGGAATTTACAGCATTCTTTGCTGTTGCAGGAAAGGAAATTCCTGATAATGACAGAGTGAAAAATGTAATAGCTGAAAAAATAGGAGCTAAAGTAAATGAACAATGGCTTACAGGACAAACAGCTAAAGAAAGAATTGGGGTAATGATTGCAGGAGGTGAATATCCAGATTTTATTGAGGGAGGAGAAGGAACTCAAGCGCTAGTAGATGCAGGTGCACTTGTTCCATTGGAAGATAAGATAGACAAATATCCTAATATTAAAAACTATTTAACACCTGATGAATGGGAAAAATTAAGAAAGCCTGATGGGCATATTTATTATATACAGCAGTTTGGAAAGACTAGAGGAAAAGATACACAAGTACAACACAATGATGAGGCTTTCTGGATTCAAAAAGCAGTTTTGGAATGGGCTAATTATCCACAAATAAAAACTGTTGATCAATATTTTGATTTGATTGAGAAATATAAAGCAGCAAATCCAACAATAAATGGACAACCAACCATAGGTTTTGATATTTTATGTGATGATTGGAGATATTTCTGTTTAGAAAATCCACCTCAATTTGTAGCTGGATATCCTAATGATGGAAAAGCAATTATAGATAAAGCAACACTTACAGCTAAAAACTATAATACAATTCCAGAAGCACAAAAATATTTTAAAAAACTAAATGAAGAATATAATAAGGGAATTATAGATCCTGAAACATTTACATTATCTTATGACCAATATAAATCAAAGCTTTCGACAGGAAGAGTGCTTGGAATGATTGATCAGCATTGGGAATTTGAAGATGCAGAAAAAGCATTAAAGCAACAGCATATGGATGAAAAAACTTGGGTTCCATTAGGCTTGACACTTGATCCTAATGTAAAACCACAATATAGAACTCAACCAGCCTTTAATACTGGAAGTGGACTTGGAATTACAACTAGCTGTAAAGATGTAGATGGAGCATTAAAAGTTATAAATGATTTATTAGACAATGATGTATTAGCATTAAGATGGTGGGGAGAAAAGGATAAAGATTATAAAGTAGATGATAAAGGTGTATTTTATATGACAGATGAGCAGAGAGAAAATTATAGAAATCAAGATTGGATGCAGGCTAATCAATGCAGATACTCTTATTTCCCTCAATATGCTACAGGTTATTTAGATGATGGCATTAATTGTATATGGCCAGAGCAACAACAAGGTGAATTTGAAGCCACTTTATCAGATGATGATAAGAAGGTTTTGAATGGGTATGGTTATAAGAAGTGGACTGATTTCCTCAATGTTCCACCTGAAAAGAATGAACCTTGGTATCCAATTTATTCAGCAACTGGTGGTTGGTCTGCGGATGATCCACAAAATATGGCAATGATAAAAATGGATGATATTAAAAAGAAATGGCTTCCAAAGGTTGTTATGTGTAGCACAAGTGATTTTGACTCAACATGGAATGAGTATCAAACAACATTAACAACTCAAGCAGATATAAAGGCATATGAAGATGCTCTTACTAAAGAGGTAAAGAGAAGAGTAGAAAAATTCAAGAACTAAATAATATATAACAAATAGGGTATCTTTTTAGATACCCTATTATTAAAAGATATAAGAAAAATAAGAAAAGGGAGAATTATTATGGAATTAGGAGTAAAAGATCCGAAATTACATGCAGAAATAAAAACAAAAAAGAATATATTCGAACAAATGAAGAAGCAGAAAACTCTAATTATTATGTCTATTCCATTTGTAATATGGGTTGCAGTATTTTGTTATGCGCCTCTTATTGGGTGGGTAATGGCATTTCAAAAGTATAAACCAGCAAAAGGCATCTTTGATCAGACTTGGTGCGGTTTTGACCAATTTAAAATTTTATTCAAAGATCCAAGTTTTTTAAATGTTTTAAGAAATACATTATGTATGGCAATAATTAATTTAGCCTTGAGTTTTATTTGTTCAATTGGCTTTGCATTATTGCTAAATGAAGTAAGAAGAGTTTTGGCTAAGAAATTTGTACAAACAGTATCTTATCTTCCACACTTTCTTTCATGGATAATCGTAACAGGTCTTGTACAAATGATTCTTTCACCAGATCCAGGCATTATAAACCAAATATTAATGGGATTACATGTAATAAGTCAACCTATTAATTTCTTTGCAAATCCCAAATACTTTTGGGGAATTGTTGGATTAACTAATGTTTGGAAAGAAGTTGGCTGGGGAAGTATTATTTATCTTTCAGCGATCACAGCTATTAATCCGGATTTATATGAAGCAGCGGAGATAGATGGAGCAGGAAGATTTAAAAAGATGTTACATGTTACATTGCCAGGTATTAAGCCAACAATAATTATATTACTTATTATGAATCTTGGAAATGTTGTAAATGCAGGTTTTGAAATTCAATATATACTTGGAAATGGTCTTATTCAAGATGTATCTCAAACAATAGATATTTTTGTTTTGAAATACGGTATTAGTTTAAGTAATTACTCCTTGGCTACAGCAGCAGGTATATTTAAAAGTGTAATAAGTATAATATTAATATTTATAGCAAATCGTTTTGCAAAATCAGTTGGAGAAGAAAGGCTATTCTAAAGGAGGAGAATTTAAATGGTAGGGACTAAAAAAAGAAGCAGACATGATAAGATATGGGACACTATTATAGGAATATTTATGGCAATATTTGTGGTTGTAACTCTATATCCAATATTAAATACATTAGCTATTTCATTCAATGATGGTGTTGATTCAGTAAGAGGTGGTATTTATATATGGCCAAGAGTATTTTCTCTTCAAAACTATAAAACAGTATTTCACAACCCTAACTTAACACAAGCAGCATTTATATCAGTTTCAAGAACTGTAATTGCTACAGTAGTACAAGTGTTTTTAACAGCAATGCTCGCATATGTTTTAAGTAGAAAAAAATTTATATTTAAGAAGCAGCTCTCAATAATATATGTGTTAACAATGTATGTTAATGGTGGAATGATTCCAACCTATGTATTAATGAAAGATTTACACTTAACAAATAATTTTTTGGTATACATTTTACCAGGCTTAGTTGCTGCATTTAATATGATTGTTTTAAGAACTTATATGAATGGCTTGCCAGATAGCTTAGTTGAATCTGCAAAAATTGACGGTGCAGGAGAGTTTAGAATTTTTATTCAAATTATCTTACCATTATGTAAACCTGCACTTGCAACAATTGCATTGTTTATTGCAGTTGGACAATGGAACTCTTGGTTTGATTCTATGCTTTATTGTGCACAGAGTCCATCTTTAACAACCCTTCAATATGAACTTATGAAGGTTTTATCTGCTGCAACACAACAAGGGGGGGCTGGTACTGCTGATATAGCAAAAAATTCTGGAAGTATTGTAACATCACAATCTATTCGCGCGGCTATTACAATTGTAACAGCATTACCAATCGTTTTCATTTATCCATTCTTACAAAAATACTTCATTTCAGGTCTTACTATTGGTGGGGTAAAAGAATAAAAATTAACAAAAATTTAAGATGTTTAAATATATTATATGAGGAGTAATTGTAATGAGTGCTTATAAAACAAATTCGTATAGTAATGTATTTAAGGAATGCGGATATGCTCCATGTGATATTGAAAATAGATTAGATAATATCTATAATACTATATTTTATGGAAATGATGATGAAAGACTATACCATCCCTTTGGGGAGGATATGGCATATTTCGTGGATACAGGAAACAATGATGCAAGAACAGAAGGAATGTCTTATGCCATGATGATGTGCGTTCAAAGGAATATGAAGGAAGAGTTTGATAGACTATGGAAATGGACGAAAAACTATATGTATATTGATAAAGGCTTAAATAAAGGTTATTTTGCATGGTCCGTAAGTCCTAATGGAGAAAAAAATTCATATGGACCAGCTCCTGATGGTGAAGAATATTTTGCTATGGCATTATTTTTTGCTTCTCATAGATGGGGCGATGGAGACGGGATTTTTAATTATTCAAAGGAAGCAAAAGATATTCTCCATGAATGCGTACACAAAGGAGAAAACGAAGAGGGAGAACCAATGTGGGATAAGGAAAATAAATTAATAAAATTTGTACCAGGAGTTAATTTTACAGATCCATCATATCATTTGCCTCATTTTTATGAATTGTTTTCTATTTGGAGCAATGATGAAGATCGTGAATTTTGGAAGGAAGCAGCAAAAGCTAGCAGAAAATTTTTAAAGAAGGCTTGCCATCCTATTACAGGTTTAGCTGCTGAATATTCATATTATGATGGAAAGCCATATGATAAAAATAAGCATGAAAGATATTATAGTGATGCATATAGAGTAGCAGCAAACTTAGGATTGGATTATGAATGGTTTGAAGCTTCTGATTGGGAATGTGAATGTGCTGATAAAATTCAAACCTTTTTCTGTGAGACAGTTAAAGAGAAGAATGATTTGGTGTATGAAATTGATGGAACTATCATTGAAGAAAAAGCATTACATCCAGTAGCTATTATTGCAACTAATGCAATGGCCTCTTTAGCCAGTAATGGGAAGTACAGGAAAGAATGTGTTGATTTACTTTGGAATACACCTCTAAGAACTGGGAATAGAAGATATTATGATAATTGTCTATATTTATTTGCTTTTTTAGCGTTAAGCGGAAATTATAAAATTTGGATGTAGGAGGAGACAGGTATGAGTAAAATAAGAAATCCAATTTTATCAGGATTTTATTCAGATCCATCGATATGTGCAGTAGGAGAAGACTTTTATTTAGTTACATCTACATTTGCGTACTTCCCAGGAGTTCCAATATTCCATAGCAGGGATTTAGCTAACTGGGAACAGATAGGAAGTATACTTAATAGAAAATCGCAGCTGGATTTAACAGGTATAGAACATTCACAAGGAGTATATGCACCAACATTACGTTATTATGATGGAATATATTATTTAATAACAACAAATGTTCCTCATGGTGGTAATTTTATTGTTAAAGCAGAAAAACCAGAAGGACCATGGTCTGATCCCTATGTGTTAGAAGGAGCAGAAGGTATTGATCCAAGCTTATTTTTTGATGATGATGGAAGAGCATATTATGTTGGCACAAGACCAAATCAGAAAGGTGTACGTTACAACGGGGATTGGGAAATCTGGATTCAAGAATTGAATTTAAACAATCTATGCCTTGTAGGAGATAGCCATAAAATTTGGAAAGGTGCCATGAGAAATGTAATTTGGCCAGAAGGTCCTCATTTATATAAAAAGGATAATTATTATTATTTAATGATAGCAGAGGGAGGAACTGCATCAGAACATTGTATTACTATTGCCAGAAGTACCTCAATTTACGGAGAATATGAGGGAAATCCACGTAATCCAATTCTTACGCACAGACATTTAGGAAAGAAATATCCAATAAAAAATGTTGGACATGGAGATTTAGTAAAGACACAAGATGATAAGTGGTTTATGGTAATGCTAGCAAGTAGAACATGTGATGGGTATTGCAATACTGGGAGAGAGACATTTTTGGCGAATGTAATATGGGAAGAAGATTGGCCAGTAGTTAATCCTGGTTCAGGCGTTTTACAATTAGAACAGGAACATGAACTTGAAGAATATGAAATAGAAACTAAAGAATGCTGTTATCATTTTTATGGGAAGACATTAGAAAATAATTGGATGTTTTTAAGAAATCCAAGTGAAAATTTATATTCTCTTACAGAGAGGGAAGGGTGTTTACGTTTATATTTAAAGGAGCAGTCATTAAAAGATTTGGATAATCCAGCTTACATTGGAATTAGGCAAAAAGATTATTATTATGCTGTATCTACTATGATGGAATTTAAGCCTATGGCTGAAAGAGAAAGCGCAGGAGTAGCTATAGTACAAAATAATAAATATCATATTAGATATGAATATATAAAGAAACATGGGAATGATGTATTACAAATCGTAGAGTGTAGTAATGGAGAAGATATTCTAATTCATGAAATTCAAATAAGTTCAAATAGATTGTATTTAAAATTAGTAAGTAAAGGACAAAAATTATTTTTTTATTATGGAATCGATGGAGCTGACTATAAGTTATTATATAAAAATTTGAAGACTACAAATTTAAGTACAGAAGTGGCTGATGGATTTGTGGGATGTACCATTGGGATGTATGGAGGCGGCAATGGAGAAAAAACTAATAATTATGCGGATTTCTTTTGGTTTGAGTACAATCCTATAACAAAGTAAAAGCCAAATTGAGGAGGATTTAATATGTTAAAAGAAGTTAAGATACAAGCTTCAGGCAGACCCTTTAGAAACAATGTAACATATTGTGTTGGCACTGGCAGAATGGGGCTCGCTCTTCAAAAGGAATATATTGACCATTTAAAAATAGTCCAACAGTCCATAAATTTTAAGTATATTCGTGGTCATGGATTATTTTGCGATGATGTTGGAATATATCGTGAATGTGAAATAGATGGGAAGACATATCCGTTTTATAATTTTACTTATTTAGACAGAATCATAGATACCTATCTTGAAAATGGCATCAGGCCATTTTTAGAGCTTGGATTTATGCCAGAAAAGCTCAAAATTGGAGATAAGACTGTGTTTTATTGGAAAGGAAATGTGACTCCACCAATATCATACGAAAGATGGGCAGAACTCATTACGACTACATTAAATCATCTAATAGAGAGATATGGCAGGGAGGAAGTAGTTACATGGCTGGTTGAAGTATGGAATGAACCTAATGTTTCGTTTTGGGCAGGTACAATGGAAGAATATTTCATTCTTTATGATTATTCAGCAGAGGCCGTTAAAAAGGTTGATTCACGAATACAGGTTGGTGGACCAGCAATCTGTGGTGTTGAAACAGAAAAATGGCTTAGATCATTTTTTGAGCACTGCATTGAAAAGAACTCACCATTGGACTTCATTACCCGTCATTGTTATACTGCCAATCAACCAACTAAGCGAGGGCATTATATATATCATACTGTGAATAAACCATCACAAATGATTGATGAACTAAAAGAGACTAGAAGAATTATGGGGGATTATCCACGTATTTCTGATATGCCGCTTCATATAACGGAATTCAATAGCTCATATGTTCCAATTTGCCCAGTTCATGATACGGATTTTCATGCAGCATATATTGCTCGTATTCTAAGTGAAATAGGAGAGTATGCAGATTCTTATTCCTATTGGACATTTAGTGATGTATTTGAAGAGATGGATATTCCAAAATCAGTGTTCCATGGAGGCTTTGGGCTGATTTCAATGAATTCAATAAAAAAACCAACCTTTTATGCTTTTGAATTTTTCTCTAAAGCTGGAAAAGAACTGCTTTACCGTGATGATAATTTGATTGTTACTAAAAATGAAGACAAATATGTAATTATCGGATGGAACTTCAATGACTTTCAGGGAAGTAAAGAATCATCTGATGAGGCCTATGTTCTAAAATTACCTGCAACAGTGAAGCAGGCAGTTTTAGTTAAAAAGGAAGTGGGAGGAGTTCATGCAAATCCAATGCAGACTTGGAGCAATCTTGGAAAGCCTCGTAGTCTAAACAGAGAACAATTAGAGATATTGCAGGCTTCAGCAGAACCGCTTCAAATGGATTATAAATTACTTGAAAAAGATGGTGTTTACGAAATAGAATTGAAAATTTCAATTAATCATCTGTGCATGCTGGAAATTATTCCTGTAAAGGATCAAACTGATACTTATATTGGATATAAGAAGGAAGAATTTTATGGGATAGAGTAATATTTTTTGAAATCAGATGTTATAGAAATATCATTTAGATACCTGCAAGATATAAAATTTGTATCTTGCAGGTATCTTATTGCTATACAGATAGCGTTATTATAAAAACAAAATTTTTATCTAATTTCACATAATGCTTGAGGATACTTTTTGAACTAGATATTCTGAAAGCTCTTTCCACTCAGCATCACTAAATTTATGATATTGATTTTTAAGGACTTGAACTTTTTTGCAATTATAATAATCATTTATAGCAGTACGTATAGTTAAATTATTATTCATTAAATATAATGGATTTAGCATATCTTTAAAAAATGCCTCATCTTGCAAAATTACTATAGCAGGATTTAAATCATTAAATACTCCAAAGTTAATTCCCTTTTGGTAAAAAACAATTAACTCTTGCTTATATTTTTGAGATGCAATTTTAATCTTTTGCAAAAGTTCAGGATATGATTCCATTAAGTCGTTTTTAAATGCTTCAGATATAAAATTAGCTGATAAAAGGCTATCTTTAAATGTTTTTTGCCATTCCTTAACATAAGAGAGAGCATCACTTACGTGATCAATGCTTATTTCCAATAATTGAGTTATATAATATTGAACTAGTTCCTTAATTATTTCGTCCTTTGATGAGAAATATTTATATAGAGTAGCTTTTGAAACATCCATATACTTGGCTATATCATCTGAGCGTAATGTTTTTAGTCCATTCTTTTTTATAGGATACACTAATTTCATTATTAATTTTAATTTATTCATTTCACATTCATAACGTGAGCTATTAGTGTTTCTTTCATTCAAGCAAATCACCTCTTTTGGTCAATATGTTCATAATAAGTATATCAGATAAATGCAGGAATATAAACTAAGTAAACTAAATTTACGAAAATAGTTTACTTAGTTTATGTGAGATGATATACTAAATCCATAAAAAAGAATTTATTAATAGGAGGCAATTTAATGAAATTATCAATTGTATATCATAGCGAATCAGGAAATACAGAAAAGGTAGCTGAAATGATGGCTCGCACTATTCAGGAAAATAGCGATATAGAAGTGAAGTCAATGAATATTAATAATATTGACAAAAACTTTATAAATGAATCTGCAGCCGTTATATTTGGGGCTCCTACATATTGCGGGACATGTTCGTGGCAAATGAAGAAATTTTTAGATACATCTAGAACAATAAATTTAAATGAGAAATTAGGAGGAGTTTTTATTACTGAAAATTTTATCGGTGGTGGTGCTGATTTTGCAGAGATTACATTAATTGGTTGTTTATTGGTTAGAGGAATGATGGTATACTCTGGTGGAGTAAGGCAAGTACCTACACATTTTGGAGCAGTACTCATAAAAGATGGAGACGAATATCAAGTTAATAAAGCAAAAGTATTTGCTCAGAAATTTTCCAAAAGAGCTTTAGAATTATTTGGCTAATACGATAGAATTCATTAATGTTTTACGGAGGTAATTAAAATGACAAAAATAACAGATAGTTTAATAGTTCGTGAAAATCTTATTAAGAATAGAATTGTTATGGCTCCGATGTTTCCTTTTTCATTTCATGGAAATGATGGTGCTTTCTATGGGAAACAGCATATTGAACATTATACAGAACGTGCAAAAGGTGGTACTGGACTTATTATAATGCAAGGGACAAGGGTATTTGGTGCTACAGATTCAACAAATTTATGGTCAAGTGAAAATACTGCAGTTCTAAAAAAGGTTGTTGACTATTGCCATGGATATGGCGCGATAATAATGCTTCAACTTTCTTGTGGTGATATGAATATTAATGAACTGTCAACTGACGAAATTTATTCTATGCAGAAAGACATGAAAAAGGCTGCGATTTATGCTTGTGAAATAGGCTTTGATGGTGTTGAATATCATTTTGCACATGGCTTTACCTTAAGTAAATTTATTGATTCATCTTATAATAAACGTACAGATCAATATGGAGGTGAAGCTATAAATCGAACAAGAATTTTGACTGAATTACTACCTGAAATTAGAGAAAAAACTCACGAAAAGTTTATTATAGGTGTGCGAATGGGTGAATATTTACCTAAAAGCCAAGATGGGATTGAAGTAGCTAAAATATTTGAAAAAGCTGGTATTGATTTATTGCATATTTCTTTTGGAATGAATCCCCCAACTCATGCTATTCCAGAAAAGTTTAAATGCAGTCCAATGACATATAGTGGGTGTAAAATAAAGAAGGAAGTGAGTATTCCAGTTATAGCAGTAAATGAAATTCAAACAGAGGAACAGGTACGATTTTTAATAGAAAATAACTTTGTAGATTTTGCTGCCATTGGTAGAGGAATGCTTACTGATCCTGAGTTTGCTAATCATGTGATTAATGGAGAACCTTTAAATAGGTGCTTTGGATGTGGGGAAAACTTAAATAAGTGTAAATGGTTTACGGACCACACATTATGTCCAGGGAGAAAAGTTAAATAAAATTTCAAGGAAGTATTTTAAAAGATAAATTAAAATTTATTTAATATTCAAAATAAGATTACTTTTAAGTAGTGTTTTTTTATTATCAGTTCCACAACAATGCAGAAATGTATTGTTGTGGGTTGTTTTGTTTGTATAAGAAAGTAAAATATAAACTTAGTTCGCAAAACAAAATTATAAGGTTGTGTAAAAAAATTATATATCCTAAGCACTTATTAGAATATATAAATATAGATTGTACTGCAATATATGTCCATATTTGATTAATATATTGCCAGCATAATTTATTAAGTAAGTGTAGTATATTAATTGGTAAGAAAATTTTGATTGTATTTATATGTAAATTATAAGTATTAATTAGAAATGAAGGTGTATAAAATGGATAAAGTGAAAATTGGAGTTATAGGTTGTGGAAACATAAGCTCAATATATTTTGAAAATTTGACGAAGGTTTTTATGAACACTGAAGTGTATGCATGTTCAAGTTTGAATGGGAAAAGTGCAAGAACAGCTGCAGAAAAATATAGCATTCCTCATGTTTTAACAACTGAAGAATTGCTCGAGAATGAAGAAATTCAAATAGTACTAAATTTAACAGTGCCTAAGATGCACTTTGAAATATGTAAGAAGTCCCTACTTGCAGGAAAGCCTGTATATGTGGAAAAGCCCTTAGCCCTTACTCTAGAACAAGGAAAGGAACTTGTAGAGCTTGCAAAGGAAAGGCAACTTATGCTTTGCTGTGCTCCAGATACATTTTTGGGAGGAGGACTTCAGACTTGCAGAAAGCTTATAGATGATGGAATTATTGGCATTCCTGTAGCAGCCACAGCCTTTATGACTTGTCATGGACATGAAAGCTGGCATCCAGATCCAGAGTTCTATTACGAAGAAGGCGGTGGACCAATGTTTGATATGGGACCATATTATCTTACAGCTCTAGTATCATTGTTAGGAGAAGCAAAAACTGTTTGTGGAATGGCAAAAACTTCTTTTTCTAAAAGAACAATAACAAGTGATAAAAAGTTTGGTAAGGTGATGGATGTGAAAGTACCAACTCATGTAGCAGGTACTATTGAATTCAGAAACGGTGCAATTGTTACAATGATAACAAGTTTTGATATATGGAGCAGTACGTTACCACGTATTGAAATCTACGGTACACTTGGAACTCTTATAGTTCCTGATCCTAATACATTTGGAGGCCCTGTACTGCTTAAACTAGCTCATGAAAATGAATTTAAAGAGGTCTCTCTTACTCATATGTATATAGAAAATAGCAGAGGAATTGGAATTGCAGATATGGCAAACTGTATACAAACAGGTGAAAAACCAAGAGTAAGTGGGGAATTGGCTAATCATGTACTTGAGATTATGCATGCCTTTTATATTAGTTCTAGAACAAAACAGTATATTGATTTATTAAGCAGGTGTAATAGGCCTAAGGAGCTTCCTGTTGGATTAATCAAGGGATATGTATAAGGAAAGGCTGTATTGAATAATTAGGTATATAGTGTAAGATATAAATATGTGAATAAATTTGGCATTATGAATATAAGTTGACAAAAGAGGGAGAGTTTTAAATTATGTCAGTAAAATACGTAGATGATATGACAGAAGGGAATGAAGTTTCTCACATTATAAAATTTACTTTGCCAATGCTTGCTGGAAACGTATTTCAGCAGTTTTATAACTTAATTGATTCAATTGTTGTAGGAAAGTATGTAGGTGCTAATGCTTTAGCGGCAGTAGGAGCTTGTGGTTCCTTATGCTTTCTTTTTTTCTCTGTGTGTTTAGGGTTATCTGTTGGAATAGGCATTCTTATTTCACAATATTTTGGTGCTAAGGAAGAAGAACAAGTAAAAAGAGCTATAGCTAATTCAACTTATGTAATTGGAATATCTGGAGTAATTATGAGTATACTGGGAGTTGTTTTGGCACGTCAGGTGTTACAGCTTTTGAATACACCACCAGAAATTTTAAATGATTCAGTAGCTTTTTTAAGAATAGCATCTGGAGGGATGATAGCTGTGGCTGCTTATAATGCTATAGCGGCTATGCTTAGGGCTCTAGGTGATTCAAGAACACCTCTAATTTTCTTAATTGTTTCCTGCGCAATTAATGTTGTTTTGGATTTGATTTTGGTTATTAAATTTGGATTTGGTGTACCTGGGACAGCTTTTGCCACAGTTATTTCTCAGGCATGTGCTGCTGCTGGCTGCATAGTTTTTGCAGTACTTAAAAATCCATATTTTGAATTAAAAAGGGAACACTGGAAAGTAAATAAGCCAATGATTACTAAATGCATAAAGATTGGTGTACCAGTTGCAATTCAGAACTCAGCTATTGCAGTATCTCTTGTGGCGCTGCAGAGCGTTGTAAATGGCTTTGGAGAGACAGCGGTTGCAGCTTTCACTGCTACAAGCAGAGTAGAGCAGCTCATACAACAGCCCTTCAATTCTTTAGGTGCAGCAATGTCCACTTTTTCAGGGCAGAATATGGGTGCTGATAAATTGGATAGAGTTAAAAAGGGATATCATAAAAGCATTTTAATAGTAGCCGGATTCAGTCTCTTGGCACTCTTAGCAGCTCAGCTTGGAGGAAGGGCTATCATGGAAGTGTTTGTTAATGATGAAGCTGTAATAAGTCTTGGCGCTAGTGCAATAAAGATTACCAGCTGTGCATATTTCCCTCTTGGAATGATTTATATTACAAGAGGATTGCTAAATGGTACTGGTGACGCATTTTATGCTATGATTAATGGTTTTGTGGAAGTAGCAGGAAGAGTGGGATTTTCAGGAGCCCTGTCAATAATTCCTTTTTTGGGAGTTTGGAGCGTATGGACCACCAGCGGATTGACTTGGACTATAACAGCTATAGCAAGTGTCATCCGTTATAGGCAAGGAAAATGGAAGAAGAAATCACTAGTTAAGGTTGCTGTTTAAAGCTATATATAACCCCAATAAATGCTGGAGACTATATAGTCTCCAGTATGGAACTCACGAATATTTCAAGTTTGGATTTTCGTGGGTTGTTTTAGCTTATCTGAGTTAGGTATAGTACTTATAAGGAGTTACTAATTTTTATGAGCGAGTATAAAAAGGCAACACTTGAATTCCTGTTCCAGTATCGGATATCATCCGTCCAAGTAATAACAATATGAGATTTGTATTAGCTATTTTCTTTTCTCTTTTCATGAGTATAGTACCTCCGTTTTTGGTTTAAAAAAAGCGGCTCAAATTGGGCCGCTTATATAGTTGTACTTTTATTTCTATTGAATAATAAAATATACCATTAGGTTATAATATTTCTATATAGCCTTCAGCTCCATTTATTCTAATTCTTTGACCATCCTTAATAAGTTTAGTAGCGTCATCTACACCTGCCACTGCTGGAAGGCCATATTCTCTAGCAACAACAGCACCATGAGTCATCATTCCACCTACTTCTGTTACCAAGCCCTTAACAAGAACAAAGATTGGTGTCCAGCTTGGATCGGTGAATTTTGTAATTAAAATATCGCCTTCTTCTATTTTTGCTTCATTCATATTTAAAATAACTCTAGCTCGCCCTTCAACAATACCAGAAGAAACAGGAGTTCCAGCTATTGCTCCTTTTGGCATATTACCTGTATCGTATTCGCCTGAAATTATTTCTCCATCAGAAGTCATTATACGAGGTGGTGTTAATTTCTTATAAATTTCGTATTCTTCTTTTCTCTTAGTTATGATGCTATAGTCAACATGTTTTGTTTTAACTGCTTCTTTAAGTTCATCAAAGGTTAGATAATATATATCATCTATGTCTTTGATTACATTATCTTGTTTTAAGGTTTCGGCTTCTTTGAGTAATGCCTGTTTTACAATCCAGAAATAACAGATTAAAAGATATTTATTGTACTCTCTATAGCCAGCAAAATTACGTAAAACACTTATGACTTTCTTTGTCTTTTTTAACTTCCTATTACCACCAGGCAGCTGCTTAAAGCGACTTAATATTTCAGCTTCTTTTTGTTTAGCTTCAAGAAGTCCTTGTTCAAATTTAGCACTGTGGGCATTAGGTTCAAAATTCTTTATGTTGCTCAGTATTAGTGGAACAAGAAGCATTGGGTCTTCGTTCCATCTTGTTCTGGTAATATCAATTTCTCCAGAGCAGCGCATACCATATTTTTCAAGATAATTGTGAATAGAATCGCTGACAATATTACCTCCATCTAATTTACATAAATCTTCAAAGAAAGTTTCTCTTTTTGGATTCTCAAGATATTTAATTACAGCGGGATACTGTCTTATTACATCAGCTACATCAAGGAGCTCTAATCCCATTTCGGAAGTAACGTTGTTTGATACAGATTGAGCGAGGGTATCTGCTACACTTTTTTCACCAAGCCATTTCTTCATATTTTTGTTTATCCGGTCAGAGGCATACGATCCTGCAAAATAAGCTCCATAGACTTTAAACATAGCAGCCTTTATATCCTTCATGTCCTTTACAATGAAATCAAAGAGCTCTTCTCCAGAAATAGAAGAAAATATTTGTTCTTTATTCCTAAGCAGTGCTTGATTTTCAGCTACGGATTTTTCAACAAAAGTTGGATCATTTCTGAGATATTCTTTTATCATCTGAATTCCAAAAGATAGGCCCCCTCCTTCTACATTCAAAGATGTCTTTCCTTTAGGAAGCGATTTAAGGTATTCTTTTCGTTTTTGAAGATTTATAAGTGCACTCTTCATCAAAACATCTACCTTGTCTAAACCACTGATAAAAAGCTTTCTTGCTATTGGTGAAGCAAGATCATGGGATATATCCATATACAATCTTCCGCCTATCACAGGCATATTTGTTTGTATTCCAAATTGTTTAAAGAATATTTGGAAGAAACTTAAACCTAAAGGTCTCATGGCTTCTGTCATCATTTGTCTATGAGCAAAGGATAAATAAACATGGTTTTTATTATCATTAACTTGTGGTGTAGGATATAAAGTAGTAATTGGACGACTTTGAACAACATAGAATTTATCATTATGAATGCACCATTCAATATCCTGTGGACGACCGAAATAGGACTCAATCTTTCTACCCATATCACTAAGCTGTAAAATTTGATCATCTGTCAGTGTCTGCATATTTTGACGCTCACCTGTAATTTCTCTTTCTTCAGTACCGCCTTCTTTTAATGCATAAATTGCAAGTTTTTTAGAAGATATCTTTTTATCAATAATTTTATTTTCCTGCACTTTATAAATATCAGAATTCACGAGTCCTGAAACCAAAGCTTCACCAAGTCCAAAGCTGGCATCAATAGATACTATCTTTCTATTAGATGTAATAGGATCAGCTGTAAACATAATTCCTGCAGCTTGAGGAAACACCATTTTTTGAATAACTACAGATAAATGAACCTTGTCATGATTAAAGTTATTTTGCATACGATAGATTACAGCTCTATCTGTAAACAGTGATGCCCAGCACTTACTAATATGTTTAAGAATAGAAGGCTTTCTCATAATGTTTAAATAAGTATCCTGCTGTCCTGCAAATGAGGCTGTTGGTAAATCCTCTGCTGTAGCACTAGAACGTACAGCATAAGCATTTCTTTCGCCAAGTTTTGAAAGGTGAAAGGTTATTTCATCATCAATGTCCTTTGGAATTGTCATATCTTCAATGACCTTACGAATCTTTCCGCTTATTTCACTGATTTTTTTTATATCACTAGCATTTAAAAGGGATAATTCATTTAGTAATGAATTAAAGTCACTACTATTTCCAATTATTTTTTTATAGGCTTCAGTAGTAACACAAAAACCTTCTGGTACAATTATTCCATCAATTCTAGATAACTCACCAAGGTTAGAGCCTTTACCTCCAACAATTGCTAGTTTTGTTTTATCAATATCTTGAAAAACAAGTACATATGGATTCATAGTTATTTTCCTCCTTAATTCAATGAATAAAGCAATTAGATAATTTTATTATTAGTTCTTATTTATTTTTGATTCCTTCTTTGATTATATTAATGGCATCGATAACCTTTTTTAAATACTCATTCTCATCAAAGCCACTTTTAAAATATTCCTCCAAGGTATATGAGAAAAGCATATCCAAAACTATATCAGTATTAACTTCCTGCCTTATAAGCCCGCATTCCTTATTATGTTTTAGTTGTTTTCTATACTTTTCAATGGAAGCAGTACGAAATTTAGCAATAAATTCAGAGTTATCCATTTGCATGAGCATGCCTATCTTGGTGTATTCAGGTTTAGCTTTACCTAATTCAAGTGACTCTTTAGTTTTTTGTATAAAAGTTTCAAAAAACTCATCATCTGGATTTGAAACTCTTTCAGGGATAAGCTTTTTCTTTTGATTTGAAATTTCTTCTATCATATATAAGTAGAGGTCTTCTTTATCATTAAAGTATTGATAAAAACTTCCACGGGGTATTCCTGCTGTTTTGATAATCTGATTAATAGATGCATCACTAAAAGAACAAGTAGAAAATTCCTGTATAGCTGCATCAAAAATTCTTTGCTTTTTATCTTCATTCAAATTTTTAAAAGTATCTTTAGGCATAAAATCATCTCCTCTTGAGGACATCATAGCATAAATTTTTTTGCATGACAAGTATGTCATATGACAAAGTTGTCATTTTAAAAAATATCAAACAGAGAAATAAGAATTATAGGGCGTAACTTAACTAGTGGTACCAGTTAAAGTTATTAGAACTATTTATAAAATATAATTTTTAGTAGTATTTAATTGTTGATTTGATTCATACAAGAAATCAAGTATTAAAAAAATACTATGAAGATAGATAACCATATATTGACACTATTTACTATAGATGCTATAATAGGTTTAACGTAAAACTGAAAACGTTATTAAAACTAAATTGACTAAAAATGTACAAGCTTTGGATTCTTAAATATTATTCTATTATAAAACGCTAAGTTTAACGTTAAACTTTAAAAGTGTTTATCAAAAAATAGGAAGGGGAAAAGTTATGAAAAAAATTAAACGAATCTTAGGCATGGTGTTAGCTACAACATTAGCAGCCACATTGATTACAGGATGTGGTTCAAAGTCTCAAAGTGCAAGTAGCAATGCAGAATCAGATGGGAAGATTCAATTAAAAATGGGTCTTTGGCCAGAAGATACTTTGAAAGATGAGATTGAATTACACAAAGGGTATAAAACAAAATTAGAAGCAAAAGATCCTAATGTTGAAGTTGTTCCTGATTATTATAAGTATTCTACAGAAACATTTGTACCTATGGCTGAGGCAGGAAATCTACCAACTGTATTCGAAACCTGGTATACTGAGCCTCAAAAACTTATTAAAGGCGGATATGTTGCTGATATTACTGATATATTGAAGAAACGTGGATGGGACACTGCAATTAACCCACAAATTAAGAAACTTCTATCAGATAGCAATGGAAGAATATATGGTATTCCACGTGATGGATATGCATTAGGTGTTATGGCAAATGTTGAATTATTTAAGGAAGCTGGGCTAGTTGATAATAGTGGATATCCTATTATTCCTAAGACCTGGGATGAATTAGCTAAAACGGCACAAACAATTAAGCAGAAGACAGGTAAAGCAGGATTTTGCCTTTTAGCTAAGGATGCAGCAGGTGGATGGCATTTTTCTAATATAGCTTGGGCATTTGGAGCTACATTATGTACAGTAGATTCAAATGGAAAATATAAATCAAACATTGATAGTAAAGAAGCTATAGAAGCAATGAATTATGTAAAGGATTTAAAGTGGAAATATGATTGTCTTACAGCAGATCCTACAAATGAAGATTGGGGGACCGGTTTTTCAGAGTTAGGAACAGGTGCTGCAGGCATGTATATTGCAGCAAATGATGCAGTTAACCAACCTACTGAAAATAATGGTCTTCCTGCAAAAGATTTAGCAATGTTTGCAATACCAGCAGGACCAAATGGTGCTCAATTTTCATTGTCTGGTGGTACACCTTATATGTTCGCAAAAAATTCAACAGAAGATGAAATTAATGCTGCTTTAGATTACATTGAAATTATGGGAAAGGCGCCTACTGCAACAGAAGATTCTATTGCAGGTATGGAAGCTGATGCAAAGAATAAAGTTAATAGTGGAGTTCCTGTTATTCAAAGATTCCCATGCTGGGTTAACAAAGACGTAATGGATGCACAAGATAAGGTTATTAAAGATAATAGCAATGTTGATGAAAAAATGTATAGCTCATACTTCGATGCTATTAGTAAAGATGGAAATCTTAGAATGGAAGAGCCAGGATCAGCGCAAGATTTATATTCAGAATTAACAAAAGTAATTCAAGCAGTAATTACTGATAAAAATGCAGATGTTCCAACATTAATGAAAACAGCGAACGAAAATTATCAAAAGATTTTAGATGAAAAAGTTAATAAATAATATTATTTTAATTGAACAATACACAATATTTCAACTAATTAATGTCTATTTAATTCATCGGGAGGGTATTCTTTATAAGATTACCCTTTTGAATTAAAGATCTCTAAGGAGGTGAAAAAAGTGGAAGAAATGATAACAAAGTTATTAGAGCCTGATAAGAAACCTCAAGCTAAGGTTAAACATAAATTTTTTAAGAAAAATGATTTAATGGGCTGGATTATAATGCTTCCAACACTTGTTTTATTTGCATTTTTTGTATGGGATCCGTTACTAGAAAACATTAGACTTTCACTATATAAAGCAGATGGTATTAGACTTGTTAAATTTGTGGGCTTAGATAATTATTTTAGCATATTATCACATCCAGATTTTTGGGCTGCATTTAAAAATACTTTTTCATATATTGCGTGGTCACTAATTATAGGCTTTATAGCACCTATAATTGCAGCTATTCTCATAAGCGAAACGGTCCATTTTAAAGGCTTATTCAGAGTTGGAATTTATTTTCCCAATATTATGCCAGGACTTGCAACAGTAATTATGTGGGGATTTTTCTTTAAACCTGGACCAACAGGTACATTAAATATTTTATTAGAAAAGATAGGCGTTAATCCTCAGCTATGGTTAACCAATCCAAAGTTAACAATTCCTCTTATTGTAGTGAGTATGACTTGGAAGAGTGCAGGTGCTACAGCTTTAATTTATATGGCAGGCATAAGCAGTATTAATCCAGAATTATATGAAGCTGCAACAATAGATGGAACAACAGTATTACAGAGAATAAGACATATTACTCTTCCTAAAATATTTTCACTTGCAAAAACAATGCTTATTCTTCAAATAATATCAGTATTTCAAATCTTATATGAGCCAATGGTTATGACAAACGGTGGTCCAAACAATGCAAGTATTTCAATTATGCAATTAGTATATAATTTCGCATTTAGAGATTATAATTTTCCAGCAGCAGCAGCATTATCAGTTGTTGTATGCATAGTGCTTATAGCACTAAGTGGACTATATTTTAAGCTAACATCAAGCAAAAAGTAATGGAAGGGAGATAATATAATGTTTTTTAGTAAGTATAAAGAAAAACAAGATGGAGCAATTCGTTATTATGATGTTAAGTCTAGTAAAACAAAAATACTTTGTGTGATCATTTTTATACTATGTCTATTAATGGTCGCAGTATGTCTATTCCCTTCCATATGGGTATTCTTAGCGAGTTTTAAGGATATTAAGGAATTTAGAATAGATGCTACTATACTTCCAAAACTTTTTGATATAAAGCAATATGTTGATACATGGGAAAAATTAAATTTTGTTAATTATTATGTGAATTCTGCAATAGTGGTAGTTGGTAGTGTTATATGTTCTGTAATATTTAATGGGCTTTTGGCTTATGTACTAGCAATAATTAAGCCAAGGGGGCACAAGATAATACTAGGACTGGTAATGTGGAGTTTATTAATTCCAGCAACATCAAGTATTGTAGCGTTATTTGTAAATATAAACAAAATAGGATTAAATGATTCCTTTATTCCGTTATGGTTTGTATTTGGTGCAAATGCATTTTATGTAGTTTTATTTAAAAACTTTTTTGAAGGTTTACCAAATGAATTAATAGAAGCGGCTAAGTTAGATGGATGTGGGTTGTTTAAGATATTTTTTAAAATTATACTACCACTTTCAAAACCAATAGTTGTGGTAGTTGTGATTTTTACAATTACAGCAACATGGTCTGATTTCTTATTGCCATATTTAGTGCTTAATGGTACCGAAAAGGAAACTGTTATGGTTAAATTATTTGCATATCATAATTCAAATAAGGTTAATGATATAGACATGCTAAGGGCAGTAGCATTCTCAATTATTCCACCAATTATTTTATTTACAATATTTCAGAAACAAATTACAGATGGTGCCACAGCAGGTGCAGTAAAGGAGTAAGACATGACAAAGATTGCAGATAAATATTATATTACAGACCCGTGGAAAATCATAGAAGAAGGATTTAATAAAGATTATTCAGAAGTATCAGAATCTATATATTCTCTTGGCAATGAATATATGGGTGTAAGAGGATATTTTGAAGAAGGATACAGTGGAGAAAGTCTCCTTGGAAGTTATTTTAATGGTGTGTATGAAGAACAAGCGGTAGTTGGACCGTCATATAAAGGGATAATCAAGAAGACTGAATTTATGGTGAATTCGGTAGATTGGTTATATACTCGTATAACTATTGATGGTGAGCAGCTTAATATAAATAAAGCTAATATTAAAGATTTTAGAAGAGAACTTGATTTAAAGACAGGCATTTTAAATCGCTCATTTATATGGAAATTAAATAGCGGGAAGGAATTGAAATTAGAATTTGAACGTTTTTTATCAATGGAAGAGGTTCATTTAGCAGGACAAAGAATAGGTATAACACCAATTAATTTTAATGGTGACATTGAAATTATTTCAGGGCTAGATTTTACAAATATTCATTATATGGTAGGTGAAAACTTGTGGAAATGCAGTAAGGCTGATAGTGAAAAAGGTTATTTAAGCATATTAGGAACTACAGTAAATACAAATCAAAATGTATTTTCTTCTTGTAAATTTGATTGTATATATAAAAATGAAGAAGATATTATTGAAGAAAAAAGAGTATTGAAGAAATTTACAATAAATCTTATTAAAGGTGAAAAATCTATTTTTACTAAAGTTATTAACAATATAGTTAATAAGAATAAAAAGTATATGGTATTTAATGAGTTTAAAACTAAGTGTGAAGAAGAGAAGAAAAATATTACAGCACTTTCCTATGATGATATTAAAAGTAAAAGTATAGCTTGGTGGGATAGAATATGGGCAGAATCAGATATTGTAATTGATGGTGATGAATTAAATGAGCAAGGTATAAGATTTTGTATATTTCAAATGCATCAAACTTATCAGGGGGCTGAGCCGGGGGATATAATAGGCGCAAAAGGGTTGACTGGAGAAGCATATAGTGGCAATTCTTTTTGGGATACAGAAGCATACTGCCTGCCATTTTATGTTTTTAGCAACGGTGAAGCTGCTAAACATTTATTAAAGTTCAGACTTATTACATTACCGGAGGCACAAGAAAGAGCAAAACAATTAGATTGTGAAGGTGCATTTTTTCCGATAGCAACTATTAGTGGAAGGGAATGCTGTAGTCTATGGCAGCATGCTAGTCTACAGCTTCAGGCATCAACAGCAGTTGCATATGGAATATGGCATTATGAGAATATAACCGGAGATGAAGAATTTGTATTTGAAACAGGAACTCCGTTATTAATAGAAATAAGCAGGATGCTTGCAACAAGAGGAGACTGGAATAGTGATAAATCTAAGTATGGTTATTATGGCGTAATGGGACCTGATGAATTTCAAATGATGATTAATAATAATTGTTATACAAATTATATGGGGAAAGTTACACTCGAATATACTCTAGATGTATTAAAGAGATTAAAGAATAAGAATAGAAGTCTCTATGATGCTATAGTTAAGGAGTTTAATATAAAGCAGGAAGAAATGGTAAATTGGAATGTAATTGCTGAAAAAATGTACATTTCTTATAATGAAGAAACTAAACTTTTTGAGCAGCATGATGGATATTTTAATTTACCACATATTGATGTTCATAATATTCCAGTTGAGGATTTTCCATTATATAATCATTGGACATACGATAGGATTTATCGTAATGATATGATCAAGCAGCCTGATGTGTTAATGCTAATGTTCTTATATAATAACGGATTTACAGAGGAACAGATAAAGGCTAATTATGAATATTATGAACCTAGATGTATTCATGAAAGTTCCCTTTCACCATCAGTGCATTCAATACTAGCAGCACAGCTAAAAAAGCATGCAGAAGCCTATGATTTCTTTGGCTTTGCAACGAGAATGGATTTGGATAATTACAATCGCAATACACGTGAAGGCTTACATACAACTTCAATAGCTGGAGCCTGGATGAATATTTTATATGGTTTTGGTGGTATGCGTTCAGATAAAGAGTTTTTAAGTTTCAATCCATCAATTCCTAAAGCCTGGAATGGATATTCCTTTAGATTAGGTTATCACAATGATGTAATTGTAGTAGAAGTAAGCAAGGAAACTGTAAGTTTTTATACATTAAACGGCACAAAGCTTCAGATTGAAGTATATGGGAAATTGGTAACTTTAAGTAATGACAAAACATCTATAAATATTCCCATTGAATGGAGAGGGTAGAATGGTCAATTGGTTAATAGAAGAAAATCAATATAACAAAGACAGAATATCTGAAAGTGGAAATAAGTTCCTTACAGGTAATGGATATCTAGGAATACGAGGAACACTGCCTGAATATGAAAAGGAACAATTTACTGCTATTAACTTGTCTGGAATCTATGATCAAGTTGGAGATTCATGGAGAGAGCCGCTTAATGCGCCAAATGCTTTATTCACTTATATTGAATTTGATTCGCAGCAATATCGTCTTCCAAATGTTGAACCTTTAAATAATAGAATGATTTTAGATTATAGGTATGGAATTTTTAAATGCGAAACGACTTTTAGTACTCCAAAAGGAAAATTAAAAATTGAAGTTGAAAGATTTGAAGGAATGGCTGACAAACATTCTATCTTAATGAAATATAGCATCATTACAGAAAGTTCTGGAAACTTCAATATATATACGGGAATTGATGGAGATGTATGGGATATTAATGGTCCTCACTATGATAAAATTACATGCTTAGTTGAGGATGGCACCTTGATTGAAGAGGCTTTGACTCATGAAAACAAAGATAAAGTATACACCTGTGAGAAAGTTAAATATGCTTTTAAAGCGTGCGAAGAAAAAATAGAGAAAGGTAATAAGTTACTTAGAAAAATAAGTATTGATGCTGAGAATAATTCAAGTTACACAATATATAAATTTATTAGCATATATACAAGTAAAGATTGCGGTGATGCCTTAAAGAAAGCAAAAATACTCACTAGTGATTTATATAATAGAGGCTACGAAGATTTATTGAAAGTCCATAAGAATGAATGGGAAAAGCTTTGGAAAATTTCAGAGGTTATTATAGATGGTGATGATAAGGCAATGGAAGCACTTAATTATTCAATATATCATCTTCACTGCATAGCACCTAGACATTCTAAAAGTCTTTCAATTGCAGCAAGAGGATTATCAGGACAAACATATAAAGGAGCAGTATTCTGGGATACAGAGATGTTTATGCTGGACTTCTTTTTAAATACTGAACCAATGGTAGCTAAAACTTTATTGAAATATAGAATTGATACATTAGATGGAGCTAAAAGAAAAGCTGAGTATTATGGATATAAAGGAGCATTTTATGCATGGGAAAGTCAAGAAGGCGGGTATGATGCATGTTCTGATTATAATGTAACCGATGTATTTACAGGGCGCCCTATGAGAACATTTTTTAAGGACAAGCAAATTCATATATCTTCGGCTATTGTGCATGGAATTATGAAATATATTGATCAAACAGAGGATTATGATTTATTAGCTGAAGGCGGAGATAAGGTAATAATTGAGTGCGCAGAATTTTATTACGATTTACTTTTGACTAAGCTGGGGTCAGAGGTATATGAACTTAGAGATGTAATAGGACCTGATGAGTACCATGAAAGAGTTAATAATAATGCTTATACTAATAGGATGGCTAAGTTTACCTTTGAAAGTGCCATAAAAATAATAGAGATAGCTAAAAGTAAGGAATGGAATATCATTAAAGAATATAATTTAGATGAATTAAAAGTAAGATTTGCACATGCAGTTAATAAAATATATATACCAATGCCTCATAATAAAACATCAATAATTTCACAATTTGACGGCTACGACGGTTTAGAAGATATAGAAATTGATAAATTAAAGGAAAGATTAATAGATGATAAGGAATATTGGGGAGGAGCTTATGGGATAGCATCTCATACAAAGGTTATAAAGCAGGCAGATGTTATAACAATGCTTAACTTGTTTCATGGGGAATATTCAAAGGAAGTATTGCTTAAAAATTGGCAGTATTATGAACCAAGAACAGAGCATGGATCATCTTTAAGTGCGTGTATGTATGCATTAGTTGCATGTAAATGCGGATTAGCAGATAAAGCATATGAGTTTTTCTTAAAGTCAGCACTTACTGATATAGAAGGAAAGGGCAAACAATGGGCAGGACTCATTTATATAGGTGGGACTCACCCGGCCTCTTCAGGTGGAGCATACATGACAGCAGTGGAAGGCTTTGGCGGAATATATTTTGAAGATGGAATAGTAAAATCTAAGCCTTGTATGCCAGCTAATTGGAAAAGGCTTAGCTTCAAAATACTATATTTAAATAAGTTATATCAAATTGACATAACTAACAATGAAGCTGAGATTAAATTACTTTAGCAGGGGAATATTTCTACTCCTCTGCTGAATTTAAATAGTTTTTACACTTTCCCGTTCTACAAGTCTGACAGGCAGAATAGTTTCTTTCTTATTGATAGTTTTGTTTTCGAGTTTATCAATTATGTAATTTACAGCAAGCCTACCTTTTAAAGGAGAATCTTGATGAATTGTAGTTAAGGCAGGTGATATTAGATTGCATAAATTAATATCATCAAAGCCTATTACAGAAATATCATCAGGAACTCTTCTGCCAGCTTGTTTTAATCCTGTAATAATACCAGCAGCAAGTATATCAGCAGTTGCAAATATTGCAGTAAAATCATTTCGTTTTGCTAAGGATCTACCAAGATTAATAGTTGTAGTAGTATCAATTTCCTGTTCAAAAACTAGTTTATTGTTAAATTGTATGTTAGCTTCTGAAAGTGCTTTCTTGTAGCCCTCAAAACGCTCTGATACAACACCTCTATATTTTATAGAAGGTGAAGCAAATGCTATGTTTGTATGACCATGATCAATAAGATATTTAGTAGCCATATAACCGCCATTAAAATCTTCAAGACTTACATTGCAGATATTAGGATTAGAAATATAGCTGTCTATTAAAATTATTGGAATATGAAGTTTGGTCAATACATCATAAAAATCGTCCTCAAAAATACCAGCTAAAATCAAACCGTCAACATTCCAGTTTCTAAGAAAAAAAATCAAGTCTTGACTTGTCTCCACAGTACGTAACATTAAATAATAACCATTTTCTCGCAAAGTAGATTCGATTGCTCCAATGAATATAGAATGAAATGGATCTTCCATAAAATTGCTATTGTGGTTAGTAACTATATGGTTTATTACACCAATAACTTTTGAAGAATTGGAAACTAGCGAACGAGCTGACATGTTTGGAACATATCCTAAATCTTCTATAGCTTTATTAATTTTTATTATAGTTTCTGCTGAAACACGACCAGGTTTACCATTAATTACATTAGAAACAGTAGTGAAGCTCACGCCAACAGATTTAGCTATATCTTTAATTGTTGCCATTATTTAAACCACCTCTTTGAGAAGTTTAAGGTTAAACCTTGTTTAATATTTTAACATTAAAACCCAAAATTGTATACCAAACAAATAAAATCGATAGTATACAAGCAAGTATAGTAGATATGAAAGGAGATAGATAAAATGATTAAAGGCGTAATTTTTGATCTTGATGGGGTATTAGTATCAACAGATGAAATGCATTTTGATGCGTGGAACATGTTGGCTAAAAAACTAGGCATTATTAATTATACAAAGGAAGATAATGAAAGACAAAAAGGTGTAAGCAGAATGGAATCCTTAGAAGTTGTACTTTCAAAGGGAAAAGTAATTTATTCAAAGGAAGAGAAAGAAAAGTTTGCTGAAGAAAAAAATAATTATTACATTGGATTATTGGAAAAATTAGATTCTAGAGCTGTCTTAAAGGACGTTATAGAAACATTAGAAATGCTTAAATGTAGAGGAATAAAAATAGGAGTTGGATCAGCTAGCAAAAATACACATCTTATCTTAGAGAAGACTAGATTAAATAAGTATATTGATGAGATTAGCTGCGGACTTGATGTTAGTAAATCAAAACCAGATCCAGAGGTATTCATAGTAGCAGCAAGAAAGTTAAATTTAAAGAATGAGGAGTGTCTTGTAGTTGAAGACTCGAAGGTTGGAATAGTAGCAGCGAGAGCAGGCCATATGAGATCCTTGGGAGTTGGGCCGGAACATGATAAGCTCGGAGCAGATTATGATGCAATGACTATGCAAAGTAATTTGGACTGGAATGAACTTCTTAAATAATATTTATTTAGTTTACATACAGAGGGCTGGAAGGAGGGATGGAAATAAAATTATGACTGAAATAAATTTCGTCAAGCTCTTATAAAGTATAAAAAATTAAAAAACTATGTGAAAGGTGATGGAAAACATGAGTATTGGACAGGTTAGAAAAAATAGGCTTTTAGTATGGTTAATGTGCTGTACATTTTTATTTACACAAGCAATCTTTTTCTTAATACCAGCTAAGAAAGTATCAGCAGCCGAGGAATATGTGAGAATTAAAAATGTTTGGCAACAAAATTATTTATATGAAGACAGCAATCAAGTTAAATATGGAAACATTAGTGTAGATGATGAGTCTTCTCAATGGCTCATTGAAGATTCTGGCAGTGGCTATGTTAGAATTAAAAATAAAAAAACGGGAGATTATATGAATATTGAACACTTGCAAAGTTATGTAGAATGTACTTCCATATATTCAACCTGGGATAGTGCTAAATGGATAATTGAGGATGCAGGAAATAGCCAAAAACGTATTAAGAGTGTATGGGAAAGTAATAACTATATTCAGATTCAAGATTTAAAAGGTTATGCACAGCAAGGTACTATATACCAAGCCTGGGATAGTGCTAAATGGATATTTGAAAATGTAGATGATGGAGGAGATACTCCAACAGACCCTAATAATCCTCCAACAACAGATCCAACAGACCCAAGTAATCCAACACAGCCAGAGGACCGTGGAGCAACAATGCCTTATACAAGATATGAAGCTGAAAATGCTGCATTAGGCGGTGCAGCTTCAGTGTGTCAAGCTCCTGATTTTAATTATGCAAATACTGCTTCGGAAGCTTCGAATCAAAAGTATGTAGCTCTTCCTTCAAATGGTTCTTATGTAGAGTGGACAATAGATAAAGGTGGAGCAGGCGTAGATATGAGATTTACAATGCCTGATTCAAATGATGGGATGGGGATAAACGGCTCATTGGATGTTTATGTAAATGGAACCAAGGTTAAAACTGTTGCATTATCATCTTATTGGTCATGGCAATATTTTAGTGGAGATCAGCCGCAAGATGCACCAAGTGGTGGAACTCAAGCTGCATTTCGTTTTGACGAAGTGCATTTTAAACTAGATAGTGCCCTCCAATCTGGGGACAAGCTTAGAATCCAAAAAACAAATGGTGATAATATAGAATATGGAGTAGATTTTGTTGAAGTTGAACCAGTTCCAGCAGCTATTCAAAAACCAGCTAATGCTTATTCAGTAACAGATTATGGCGCAGTTCCAAATGATAATAAGGATGATCTTTCTGCATTTAATGCTTGTGTAAATGCAGCAACTGCAGCTGGGAAAAGTGTATATATACCTGAAGGCACATTTAATTTAAGTGGTATGTGGACTATAAATGCTAATAACATTACAATAACTGGTGCAGGTATGTGGTATACAAATATTCAGTTCACTTCCCCAAATGCTGCAAGTGGAGGTATATCTTTTAGAGTAACAGGAAGTGTTGATTTTAGTAATGTATATTTAAACTCTATGCTTAGATCGCGTTATAATCAACAAGCAATATATAAATGCTTTATGGATGACTTTGGTACTAATTCAAAAATTCATGATTTCTGGGAAGAGCATTTTGAATGTGGTTTTTGGGTAGCAGATTATGCTCATAATCCAGTAACTGTTGCAGATGGTTTGATTATTTCAAATGGACGTGTAAGAAATAATTTAGCTGATGGAGTAAACTTCTGTCAAGGAACTAAAAACTCTACAGTCCAAAATTGCAGTGTAAGAAACAATGGTGATGATGGACTAGCAATGTGGCCTGATAGTACCATGGGAGCACCAATGGAAGTAAATAATACATTTAAATATAATACAATAGAAAATAATTGGCGAGCAGCAGGTATTGCAATATTTGGCGGTTCTGGACATAAGGCAACTAATAATTATGTCAAAGACTGCTTTATGGGGTCTGGTATAAGATTAAATACCGTATTTCCTGGTTATCATTTTGAAAATAATACAGGAATAATATTTTCAGATACTACTATAGTAAATAGCGGTACAAGTAAAGATTGTTATAATGGTGAACGAGGTGCTATTGATTTAGAAGCATCAAATACTGGCATCAGTAATATTACATTTAATAATATAGATATCATTAATGCTCAGAGAGATGCTATACAGATAGGATATGGCGGAGGTTTTAGTAATGTTAATTTTAACAATATAACTATTGACGGAACAGGTAAGGATGCAATTACTACTTCAAGATTTTCACAACCACATGATGGTACTGCAATTTTTGTTTATACAAGTAATGGAACAGCTAATTTCACTAATCTTACACTAAAGAATATTGAAGCTTCTAATCCTTATCTTGTTCAAAATGGTTTCAATTTAAATATTAAGTAACACTATTTTAAGATAATAGTTCTGCAAATAGTTGGTTAGTTGATAAAAATATTGTTTTAGCTGATAGAATACTTATTAATTATAACTAGACTTATAAAGATAAAAGAATATAACTAGCTAAGTTCTTAAAAATAAATGAAATAATACAATATAAATGAACAAGGGATGTCTCAACTAGAAGCTATTTTCTATTTTGAGACATCCCTTTGCAATTATAAATACTTAATAATTCATTTTTTTAAACGACCGCTATGCAATTTTCTTAATTGATTCTATATACTTTTGAGCTTTTATAGAATTATATTTCCCTTCCCACTTTGATACAACAACTACTGCTAAAGAATTACCTAATACATTTACAGCAGTTCTAGCCATATCAAGTATACGATCTATTCCTGCTATAAAAGCTAAACCTTCAGCTGGAATTCCAACAGAACCAAGAGTAGCTAGAAGAACTACAAAAGATACTCCTGGTACGCCTGCTATACCTTTTGAAGTAAGCATTAATACAATCATTAAATTAATTTGGGTAGGGATAGACAAATTAATACCATATAATTGAGCTATAAATATAGCTGCAATAGCTTGATAAAGGGTAGAACCGTCCAAATTAAAAGAATAACCTGTTGGTACTACAAAAGTTGCAATGGCTTTAGGACATCCGAATTTCTCCATCTTCTCCATGATTTTAGGTAGAACTGTTTCTGAACTTGCAGTACTATAAGCAAGTATAAGTTCGTCTTTTAATATTCTTATGATTGAAAAGATACTTGTCCCAATTAATTTCGCAATTAACCCAAATACGACTAGTATAAATAAAATCATTGAACTGTAAGTAGTGAGTATTAATTTACCTAGTGGAATTAAAGATGAAAGTCCAAACTTAGAAACTGTTACACCAATTAAAGCAAATACTCCAAAAGGCGCTGTCTTCATTATTTGATTTGTTACCCAAAACATTGCATCAGCTGTGCCTTGAGCAAATTGTATAACGGGTTTTCCTTTTTCACCAATTGCAGCAGCTCCTAAACCGAACATAACAGCAAAGAAAATAACTGGAAGCATATCTCCTTTTGCAAGTGAATCAAAAATATTAGTAGGCACTATATTTATAAATGTATCTGCAAAGCTATGATGAGATACATTTTCTGCAGTACTTACATAAGTATCAATGCTAGACTTTGCAAGTTCTTGCATATTTATTCCTGCACCTGGATGCACTACATTGGCTATGAAAAGTCCTAGAACAATAGCAATAGTAGTTACTATCTCAAAATAAAGAAGAGTTTTTCCTCCAAGTCTACCTACTTGTTTAATGTCTCCTGTTCCGGCAATACCTACTACAAGGGATGAAAAAACAATTGGAACCACTATCATTTTAATTAGGCGTATAAAAATATCTCCAATAGGCTTTAGATATGTCTCAACAGCTGGATTGCCATAAAACATCCCACCTATTATAATTCCAAGGATAAGTCCAACAAGAATTTGTAATGCTAGACCAAATTTTATTTTTTTCATTCATATTCTCCTTCTTTTATTCTAAATTAAATAATTAAAAGCAAAATTCAATATGACATTTTACTTCTTATAAATTGCAAATTGATATATATACTTTAACAACATTACAAATTATAACATGATTAATGAATTTTGTCTCTATAAAAAATTCATTTTTACAAATGAAGAATATTTTTTATGACTATTATTCAATTAATAAAAAATATTGGTATTTTATACTATTAGTTTGCTTGGTTCAACTATTTGAGTAAAAAATTATCTTTTATACAAAAGCCTTAGCTTAAAAGTTTTAGTAACTTTACAAATTAAAGAAATGGAAATATGTGTCGAAAATATAGATATAACTAACAGTGTTCTACAAAAGCTGAAATGTAATAAAAAACTATAGTGGAGGAATATTATATGAAATATTTAAAGAGGATAAAAATTTCACATAGGTTAATCTTATCGTATGTAGGTATTGCGGCTCTCATTTTTATAGTTGGAGTTATTGGTGCATTAAACATGGATAAAATAAATACTAATGCTAATTCTATGTTTGACAATAATTTACGATCTATTGAAATTCTTGATAACATAAAAGGTGGATTATTAGAAAATAGAGGACAAACATTATTGCTTGTTAATCAGGCTAACAAAGAACAGTTAAGTCAAATAGAGGATAATATTGCTCAAATTAAAACTCAAGTTGATGGATATAAAAAACAATATGAGGCAATGAATGTAACAGAAGACGAAAAAAATATGTATCAATCTCTTTTAGATGATCAAGCTTCCTTTAGAAAATTACGTGATCAAATAGATAGTTATGTAAAGCAAGATGATTATGAGAATGCACAAAAGATTTTTGTAGAAGCAAATGAGTATAATGAACGTATGGTTGATACTATAAACAAACTTATAGAGTATTCCGCAAATGAAGCAGAAAAAGCAAACAATTCTAATAAAGAGGTTTTTTCATATTCATATAAAGTTATGTTGATAATATCTATAGTGGGATTAATTATTGCATTAGGTCTTGGAGTATTAATTTCATCATGGCTTACTAAGAGATTTAAAATAATAATTAACTTTGCACGCAAATTAGGCGGGGGAGACTTAACTGATCAAATAACAATAAATGGTGCTGATGAAATTGATGATATGGCTATTTCTTTAAATAAGGCAATTAATAATATAAAAGAGCTTATTTTAGAAGTAATTAACGGTGCTGAAAATATAAGTGCATCAAGTGAAGAATTATCAGCTACAATTCAAGAGGTTTCAGCTAATATGGAAAGCATTAATGAATCGACAAAACATATTAGTGATGGAATAAGTGAATTAAGTGCAACAACAGAAGAAGTAAATGCCTCTGGAGAGGAGATTGCGTCTACTATAGGAGAAATTTCGATTACAGCAGTTGAAGGAGATAAGGCATCTAAGGAAATAAAGATGCGTGCTGTTAATGTAAAGGAAAAAGGCACTAGCTCAGCAAAGGCTGCTAAAGAGATTTATAAAGAAAAGTATGAAAAGATAGTTAAAGCTATAGAAGATGGAAAAGTGGTAGATGAAATAAAGGTTATGACAGGAGATATAGGAAATATTGCAGATCAGACTAATCTTTTATCCCTTAATGCAAGTATAGAAGCAGCACGAGCAGGTGAACAAGGTAAAGGCTTTGCTGTAGTTGCAGAAGAAATTAGAAAACTTGCGGAAGAATCTGCGTCTACCGTAGCACATATTGAAAATATAATAAACAATGTACAAAAAGCCTTTAACAATCTTTCGGAAAATACAAATGAAATTTTAAGTTTTATTGAGAATAATGTAAATCCAGATTATGATTTATTGATAAATACTGCAATGCAGTATGAAAAAGATGCTAAGTTCATGAGCGATATGTCAGATGAAATTGCAACATCAACTAAGATGATGTCAGAATCCATTGAGCAAGTAAGCAGTGCTATTCAAAACGTCTCAGTTACTTCAGAAGAAGCTGCTTCAAGTTCCGAGGAAATTTTGGAAAGCATAAGTGGAACTACTATTGCATTAGATCAAGTATCAAAATCTGCTCAAGATCAAGCAAAATTAGCAGAACAGCTAAATAAAATTGTACAAAGATTTAAATTATAAATTAAAGGCTTTATAAAGAGCTCTTGAAGGAGGAATTACAATTGAATACCCAAATAGATTGTTTAGGAATAATATGTCCAATTCCAACAGTAAAGGCTCAAATTCAGTATAAGAAGATGAAAGAGGGAGATAGTGTAACTATAATAACTGATCATAGCTGCACCGTAGTCAACATTAGGGATGCATTTAAGAAATATAATTGCAAGATAGAGGTAGAAGAAGAGGATGGAATTTGGGAAATTACTATCACTAAGTGATAAATGGTAGTATTATTCATAAAAATAAGCAAATTTATACATAAAATTTAGTTATAAAGCTGCTTACACATAAAAAACTCAAAAGCTTAGAATTATGAAAACTTGTCTAATAATTCTGAGCTTTTAAGTTTTTATAAATTCAAATATATAGAAATATCTACTACTAAAAATTAGATTAGCAAAATGTTTCACATCCATATTTCTTCATATATGAAATAAATTCTTTAATATGACTTTGCTGCAATCTATTTTTTTGATATATCATACATATATTATATTTTGGCACGGAATCTTTTATTAAAATTGTCTTTAAAGAATTTGTATATAATTCCTTTTTTACAGATGTGTAAGGAACTATAGATACTCCATTATTTGCTAAAACAGATGCTTTTATTGATTCAATAGTATCAAGTTCCATATCAATATTTAAGTTCTCTGGAGATATGCTAGCATCAATAAACATGTTGTCAATGATTTGACGAAGCATGTTTTCCTTTGAGAGTAATATAAGTGGAAGATTAGATATATCAGTAAGTGATATAGCATTGCTTTTTATGTAATTATTTTTAGGAGAATATATGAAAACTAAATTACCAGTGAACAGATTGGTGCATTCTATTCCTTCTTTATTTATTTTAGCATCGATAAAGCCTATATCTGCACTGCAATTAGAAATATATTCAGTAATAATTTTTGTATTTTCATTTTTAAGATTAAATTTTATATTTGAATGATTCTTTTTATATAAATGTAAAGTACAAGGAAGAAGATATTCACCAACACTGTTGCAAGAAATTATCTTTATTTCATTCACTAGTGAATTTTTTGATTGATCAAGATCTTTTAACATATTTTTATAAAGATTTACAATGGTTTCAGCATAGCTTAGAGTGATTTCACCTTCAGGTGTTAATGTCACCCCCTTGTTACTTCTGATTAAAATTTGAGAATCAAGAGATTTTTCTAGTGCTTGAAGCTGCTGACTTAAAGCGGATTGGGTCATATGTAAATTTTTAGCTGCCTTTGAAATGCTATTTTGTTCAATAGTTTCGATTAAGGATATTAAACAAGCGATATTCATGAATGAACTATCCTTCCTTTTTAATTTTGTTAAAGTAATTACAAACCTCAGTTATTACTATCAATTATTAATTTTACCAAAATATCTTAAATATAGAAAGTAAACAGGGATATAATTATTTCTAATTTTGTATCAGAAAGATTAATGACTAAGTTCATTATCCATATTGTATAATGAAAACGTAGAACAGTGTTAGTTATTTAACAAACGAATAAAGAGAGGTGAAAATATGGCAGAACTTAAAACAAATATTAGTAGAAAACCAAGAAAAAAGAAAGTGAATCAAATTCCATTTGGAATTGTACTTTTTATAGCAATTATCGGAGTAGGTTTTTTTATGGCTAATAATTCGCCAAGATCTGCACTTATGTGGATGTTTGGAATATTAGCAGGATTTACACTACAGAGATCAAGGTTTTGTTTTACGGCATCTTTAAGAGATCCGCTTTTAACAGGTGGGACTAGCTTAACGAAAGCAGTTATAGTAGCTATAGCAATTGCGACAGCAGGATTTGCAGCTATTCAGTTTTCAGCAGCTTCTAAAGGTGCAGCGATACCAGGAAATATTTCTCCAGTAGGAATTCACGTAGTTGTAGGTGCTGTATTATTTGGAATTGGAATGGTTATTGCAGGAGGATGCGCTTCAGGTACTTTAATGAGAGTTGGAGAAGGCTTTTTAATGCAGATAATCTCACTTGTATTTTTCATAGTAGGATCATTATGGGGAGCAAAAGACTTTGGTTGGTGGTCACAGAATTTTATGCCAGAAAAAGGAATATTTTTGCCGGAGATTATAGGCTGGGTACCAGCAGTATTTTTACAATTTGCGCTTCTTTTAGGTATATACATATTGGCAGATTGGTATGGAAATAGAAAAACAGATAAAAATTGATACAAAACAAGAAGAAGAAAAAATAATATTAGTTAATTTATGATAATTTTAAGGAGGAATTACTTATGTCAGAAAAAAGATTAGATTGTTTAGGAGAAGCATGTCCAGTACCCCTAATTAAAACACAAAAGCAATTAGAAAAGATGAATGTGGGAGATGTACTTATAGTAGAAATTGATCATAGCTGTGCTATGAAGAATGTGCCAGAATGGGCTAGAAAAGAAGGGCACAATGTTGATATTGAAGAAGTAGATGATGGAGAATGGGAAGTATATATTGAAAAGACTAAATAGTCAGATCAATATATATAAATGGTGGTATTTATGGAAATAAAAAATAATGTTTATTATAAAAAGTTCCTAAAAGATCCATGGACATATACTACTGGTGGTGTAATATTAGGAATAATAAATATAGGAATGTTTGCTGCAACAGGTAAAGCGTGGGGAGTATCCACACCTTTTTCTTATTGGGCAGCTTGGATATATCAAGCAATGGGAGGAACACCAGAGAACTGGTTTTATTATCAACAAAAAACTAATGAAGCAGCTTTGCAAGCAGGATTTTTAAATGATATGCATTCTGTATCAGACATAGGAATTATAGCAGGTGCTTTTCTTGCTACATTACTAGCATCACAATTTAAAATTAAAAAGATTAAGTCTGTAAGACAAGTTGTTGCAGCAGTGCTAGGCGGGCTTTTAATGGGATATGGTGCAAGAATAGCATTTGGATGTAATATAGGAGCTCTATTCAGTGGAGTTGCATCAATGTCATTGCATGGATGGGTATATTGGATATTCATATTTATTGGTGCATGGATTGGAAGTAAGCTTTTAGTTAAATTTTTTATGTAAATATATATTCTAATTAACAATCAATGATAAAATTCTTTTGGAATTTTTTAAAATAATTACCTAGAAAAAACATAGGAAATTAATTAGAACTTATATATATGAGAGAAACCTAAGATTTAATTTTACAAAATATAAAACAATCTAGGGGGAATTACAGTGGAAAAAAAGCATGAGTACTATGACGTGGTTGTTATAGGAGGAGGGGCCTCAGGATTAACATCAGCAATATATTGTGGACGAGCAAAGCTTAAAACTCTATTAATAGAAAAGTCGTTAATTGGAGGCTTAGCTACCTATACAAATGAGATAGCAAATTATCCTGGATTTCCAGATGGAATTAGCGGAACGGAACTTTTGAATTTGTTTCATAAACAAGCCAAAAATTTTGGCGTGAATTTTAAATTGACAGATGTTAAAAGTGTAGAACTTCAAGGAGAAGACAAGATAGTTGAAACTTTTAGGATAACTTATCATGCAAAAACTGTCATACTTTCAACAGGTGGAAAACCAAGACTTACACAGGCTGAAAATGAAGAAAATTTCTTGTATGATAAAGGAATATCCTTTTGTGCCACTTGTGATGCAGCTTATTATACAGATAAAACTGTCATGGTTATTGGAAGTGGAGATGCTGCCATTGAAGAAGGAATGTTCTTAACTAAATTTGCTAAGAAAGTTATTGTTTCAGTAATTCATAATGAAGGTATTATGGATGCTAATAAAATTGCACAAGATCAAGCAATGAAGAATCCTAAAATGGAATTTGTATGGAATACAGTGGTCAATTCTTTTGAGGGTGATGAAAGATTGAAAACTGTAGCACTTAAAAACATAAAGACTGAAGAACTTATAAGAGTTGATGTTGATGGATGTTTCTTATTTATAGGATATGTGCCAAACACAGAGATTTTTAAAGATCAAATAGAACTAAGCAAGCAAGGATATATAAAAACTAATGAAAAAATGGAAACTAATATAGAAGGAGTATTTGCGGTAGGTGATGTGAGAGATAAGTTTTTAAAACAGGTTTCTACAGCAGTAGGAGATGGGGCTATAGCAGGAGTTGGAGCAGAGAAATATATTGCTGAATCAGAAGTATTTAAAACAGAAATCATGCAAAAAGAAAAAATAGGTTTAATATATCTATGGTCACCTGTTGATGAAAGGAGTAGGGAGCTACTTTCAGTCATAGAGAGTATAGAAAAAGAAACTAATGATGTTAAAGTAAATAAAATAGATGTCTATAAAAATGCAAGTTTGGCAGCACGGCTTGGAACAACAGAATATCCAAGTATAGTTTATACTAAGAATGGTGAAATAGTTGAAAAAGATAATAAGATAGAGAAAGATAAAATCATTAATAAAATTAAAGTGCTAATTGGATAATTTAAAAGCATATTTTTACGTAATTAGTTATGAGTATGTAATAAATTTAACTTAATGGACAGTGAAAAAACTGTCCATTTTTTGTATTTAAAATATATTGGTTTTACCGCAAGATTGATTTTTATCCGAATTCATGCCCTGGTATTCCATTATTGACATAAGTATTGCCTTCTAATGCTTTAAATCCAGATATCTCTATATCTGTTACAATGGGATATGCATGATGATTATTTGGAAATGTAAAGTTAAGAGTATAGTTATTTCCATAAAAATTAGCTCTCATCCCGTCTCCTGTGAAAATTGCTGTATTTGTAAGAAAAATAACCTTCCTATTTTTAAAAAAATTAATAATTATAATAATGACATAATGAAATTATCTATTTTGTTATAATACTTTATTTATAAGTAATTAGTGAAACTATGATACAATATAAGAATTAAGAAATTTGGATGAGAAAGGATTACTTATGGATAAAGATGAATTATTAAATAACAATCAATTGGAAGGATTAAATGCAGCTGAGATTTGGAAGGCATTATATAATAAGGAGCTTAGTAGTAAGAAGAATATATTGGAGTATATTGATATAACAAGAGTGCTAAAAGAAGGAACTGTAAATGAGGAACAAATAAAAGATACATATAATTTTATTTATGATCATATAGAGAGTTTAAAGGATTTAGTAAAACCTAATACACTAATGTATTTAAAGAATAATTTAAAATCACAACTTGGAAAGTATGTTAAGGAAAAGGATCCAAAGCCAGTGAATCATTTTATTGAGTTTTTTAAATCCGCATATCCTGAAAATAATAGAAGAAAGGATTTTACATGGGTGTTAATGGATATAAATAGTATATCAGAAGAACAGGCATGGACGACATTGACTTACATAAATAAAGGATGTTTAAGTAAAGAACTTAAACTAAATTCTATACAAAAAAAGGATATAGTAAAAGTAATTGAAAAATTGGTTGGCAAGGGTAATGTTAAGTTTATAAATAATATTAAAAGCCTTAAACAATTTACTGATATTTTAGGAATAACTATTATAAACAATGATGATAAATTTAAGATAAAATATATAAGATAAAAGAATATAATGAAAACTTAAAGGCAATAAACATTCAACTATAGAGTGCTTATTGCCTTTTTATCAGATAATTTTAATAGAAGCATTTATTTTATATCAGCTTAAAACTCTGTTGATATCACTTGTGGTTAATTATATAAATTCTTATTGGGAATGTGATTACAAAAACAATGATTTTATTAATTAGATCAGCATTCACTGGTGAAAGTATTATTAAAATAGAATTAATTTGAAATTGTTATAATATAATTAATTTGTATGTAATTGTATACAACGAAAGGATATGAGTAAAATCAAAAAGCCTACTAAGAAAATATATATGATAAAAAAGGTTCAACTCACTTACATAGTTATTATTATATTCATTTGCATTGGATGCATTTTTTCATTGTATGAAAGGAATGTTATATCTAATAAATATGATGAGTTTGCAAGTGTTAATATTAAACTTAATAATTTATCTACAGAATTTTTAAAAAGTTCAGATGCTTTTAATTCGTTTATAAAAACAAAAGATGACAATGATATTATAAAATATAATGACTCAAATTCTCAGATTACAGACATAATCAATGAAATTACTCCGGTTATGAAAAATGATAAAGAGAGCGGAATTTATTTAAGGATTTTATTGAACATGTTTGATAATTATAAAGATAGATCTCTTGACTTAATAAATCAAGTGAAGAATTCAAAGCAGATGGCTTCACAAATTTATGATGGACTAAAAGAATTGAAGACAGCAGATTTATATATCAACAATAATATAAGCCTTTTAGAAGTAGCATACTTAAATTATAGCAGTAAAGAGTATGAACTTAAATTAATAAATTATAAGAATGAACAAATAAATATCTATAGTTTTCTAATATTGATTGTGATAATTGGCTTTAGCTTTACAATATTGATAAGTAAAAATTTAAATAGAACTATTGGAGAATTATGCAGTTATGCAGAAGCATTATCTGCAGGAAGATGGGAGATAACTGATATTGAGGAGCAGAAATATTATGACTTGAATAGTCTAGCAAATGCTTTTAACAAAATGAAAAATAATATTAGACAGTTTATAAGTGAAATAAACGAAAAAGCTGAAATAGAGAATAATTATCAAATTGAAATGCGTAAAAGTGCAGAGAAAGATAAATTGATTAAGGAAACACAGCTAATAGCACTTCAATCTCAGATAAATCCACATTTTTTATTTAATACATTAAATACTATTGGAAGAATAGCAATGTTTGAATCCGCTGATAACACTGTAAAGCTTATAGAAGCTACATCAAAGATATTGAGATATAACTTATACTATAAAGATAAGTTGGTAGAGTTAAAAGATGAAATAAATGCAATTAAAGCTTATATTACAATTCAAGAAACCCGCTTTCAAGATCAGATGTCATTTATATTTGATATAGATAATAATATAGATGGAGTAAAATTGCCAACTATGCTTATACAGCCCGTTTTAGAGAATGCAATAATTCACGGTTTGCAGGAAAAGGACAAGGATGGGATAATAAGCATTTGTATAAAAAAAGAACAACGAATTATTTCTATTAAGATTAAAGACAATGGAATAGGTATAGAGGATGAAATATTAAAGAAATTATTGTATAAGCAAACTGATGAAAAAAAAGGACTAGGAATATTAAATGTAAAAAAGAGGCTGGAACTATATTATAGCAGAGATGATTTATTACAAATTAAAAGTCAAAAAGCACAAGGAACTGAAGTAGCAATATTAATTCCAATTTAGGGAGATGAAAGTTATGCTAAAGCTATTAATTGCTGAAGATGAAATTTTGGAAAGAAGAGCTTTACGTTTTCTTTTAGATAAACATTATTCTCATTGTATACAGATAGTTGATGAGGTATCTAATGGAAGAGATGCAATAGAAAGATCGCTTTTACTTAGACCGGATATCATATTTATGGATATTAACATGCCCATATTAAATGGATTAGAAGCCAGTAATATTATAAAAAAACAATGTAAGAACACGGAATTCATAATATTAACAGCCTTTAACTACTTCGATTATGCTAAAAAGGCAATAAATATTGGTGTCAGTGATTATCTACTAAAGCCATTTTCCAATAATGAATTTTTTCATTCTCTTGATAAGGTTATTGAAAAAGCAGAATCTAAGGTATCTAGTGAAACTAAAAGTCAAAAATTAGAGAAAAGTTATAGTAAGGTAATTCCATATATAGAGAAGCATATTATTGAAGATATAGTACTTGGAGTGGCCATGACAGAAACACAATTTAAAGAATATGCGGAAATTTTAAGCATTAAATGCACTGAATTTTGTTGTATATTATTTAGTCTGGATACGACTGGAAAACTTGAAGAAAAAAATGTTATAACAATAAAGCATAAACTTAATGGGATTTTTCATAATAGCATAGTTGGATTGTGCTTAAATAGCATTATTGCTTTTGTTTTTGATGAATCTTTAGGTAGTAGGATTTTAGGTGCAAGATTTAAGAGAATCTTGAATGATTTATCATACGAGCTGGAATTAAATGAAGGAGAAAATTTAGCAATTAGTATTGGATCTATAAATAATGGGACTAGCAAATTGTACTATTCATATAAAGAGGCTAAAAGATTAATTACATCAAAACAAATATCAAAGAGCATAGGGAAGAAGGACATAGGGATTAACAAATATAATATTTTATGTAGCAAAATCATAAATGAGGATTTAAAGGGGGCCAATATTGAATTTGATAATGTCTTAGATCATTTAATAATAAAAAAAGACAATTATGACTTCTGCACAATTAAAGAAAGTATATCTAATATGCTGAGCATTGTAATTGATAATATAAATGAATTTACAGGTAAGGATTTTGGTAAAAATGCTGTTTTGAAAGAATTAGCTAATTTAGGTGAACTTGCAGAGGTAAGAAGTTATACAAGTATGGCAATTAAAAACTTAATAGGCTTTATAAAAAATTATAAAAAGAGTAACAATATTGACGTTGTAGAAAAGGTAAAAAAATATATAGAAACAAACTATATGAAGGAAATAAATTTAGATACATTAGCACAATATGTGTCTATGAGTACTTTTTATTTAAGCAGAATTTTTAGTAAAAATGAACATGTGCCTATAAGAGAATATATTATAAAAATTAGAATAGATAAGGCAAAAGCTATGCTTCAAGAAAAAAATATACCTATTAAAAAAATAGCTATGGATGTTGGATATGCTGACGTAAATTATTTTAGTAAAGCCTTCAAAAAATATGAGAAAATATCTCCTAAACAATATGTACATCAATTAGAGTAAAAATGCCCAGGTTATTTATTTTAAGGCACAATCAAAAAAATAACAGACCAGTATACTTGCCTATTTTGTGTCATACTGCGTCAGCAAATTTTACTAATAGGCCCGCTATGAGCAGAATTTACTTCCTTGCCTGACGCAAAATATGCGTCGCATCTTTGGTCTATTATTTTCTTTCATGTGCCTAATCTGGGTATTTTTAAAATATTTCAAATTATTTAAATAGGACAAGAAATTGCATAAATTCGCAAATGGTTCTCGTTGAAAATGTTTTCGAAAAAATTTATGATTAAATCAGAAATACATAAGGGGGAACAAAAATGAGTAAAAAGAAAATCATTGCTTTGATTTCATGTGTTATGTTTACAATAGGAGTGATTTCTGGATGTGGAAATAAAACTGCTACAACAAGTACAGATGCAGCAAAACAGGAAACTCCAGCGATGACATTAAGAATGGCTGATAATCAGCCAGAAGGATATCCTACAGTACTTGGAGATAGAGAGTTTGCAAAGCAGTTGGAAGAAAAAACAAATGGGAGAATTAAAGTCGAAGTATATATAGGAGGCCAGCTTGGAGATGAAAACAGTACTACTGAACAAGTCCAATTTGGAGCAATAGATGCTATTCGTATAAATTGTTCAGTATTAGCTCAATTTAACGATTTAGTAGGAGCAGTAACACAGCCATATTTATTTAAAGATAAAGATCAAATGTTCAGAGCTTTAGAAGGAGAGGCAGGAAAGAAGCTTCTTGATAGTTTAGAGTCTAATAGTAAAATGGTAGGATTAGCATGGCTTGATGCTGGTTCTAGAAACTTTTACAATACAAAGAAAGATGTAAAAACTCCAGATGATTTAAAGGGATTAAAGATTAGAGTGCAGGAAAGTAAACCTATGCTTGATTTAGTTCAAGCGTTAGGAGCATCACCTACGCCTATGGCATACGGAGATGTATATAGTGCATTGCAGACTGGCGTAATAGATGGAGCTGAAAATAATTGGCCAAGCTATTTGTCTACCAATCATTATGAAGTTGCAACTCACATTACAATTGATGAACATACAAGAGTACCTGAACTTATAGTAATGAGCAAAATGACTTGGGATAAAATTAGTCCTGATGATCAAAAATTAGTAGTAGAAGCAGCTAAAGCAGGAGCTGAGGTAGAAAAGACTGAGTGGTTAAAGCAAGAAAAAGAGGCAGAAGATAAAATTGCGGCTGCAGGAAAAGTCACTATAACTAAATTGGATGACAAACAAGCATTTCAAGATAAAGTTAAGTCGTTGTATGATCAACATCCAGAGTGGAAAGAAATAACTGATTTAATTATAAATACAAAATAGACTTTTAAGTAAGTTAAGCCATAATCAAAAATAATAGATAAACACGCTAACCTATTATTTTCTTTCATATACCTAAAAGTAAATTATATAATAAGGGAACCTGATTAAACTAGTTTAATAATCCTAAGAGGGTTCCTTTATTAATATAACTGAAGGAGTGAGATAGTATTGGATAAAGTAAAAAAGTTTTTAAATGGAATTGACCTCATTATGGAATATATTTGTTCAGGAATTTTAGTGTTTTTAGTTTGTCTTGTTTTTTCACAAGTATTTTGCAGGTACGTATTAAAGTTTACGCCAAGCTGGTCAGAGGAAACTTCAGTAATTTTAATGATTTGGATGGGATTTATAGCTTGTGCAATAGGTGTTAAAAGAGGTATTCATTTAACTATTAGTGCATTGGTTAATTTATTTCCAAGAAAGATACAAAAGATTATTTATTATTTCGATGAAATTGCTGTACTTATTTTTGGTTTGATTATGATTTTTTATGGTGGACAATTAAGCAGTCATACTATGATGTCTATTATGCCAGCTACGCAGATAAGAACAGGTTTTTTATATATGTGTATCCCTGTTTCGGGTGTAATGATAAGTTTTTATTGTATAGCAAGAATCATGAATTTGGTTTTAAATAGAGAAAACTAATAAGGAACGGAGGAGAATTATGGTAAATACAGTAGGGATTTTAATACTATTAGGTGTGTTCTTTGGTTTATTATTATTAAGAGTTCCAATAACTTTTTCACTAGGATTATCAGCTGTTGTGGCAGCTTTATATATGCACATTTCTATTATGTCAGTAGTTCAGCAGATGGCAAAAGGTCTCAGTTCATTTTCTTTAATCACAATTCCTTTTTTTATACTTGCAGGGGAAATAATGGGGCAAGGTGGAATTTCTACAAGACTTGTTAATTTTGCAAGGGTATTAGTAGGAAGAATAAGAGGTGGACTTGCTATGGTTGATGTGCTTGCATGCTTTTTCTTTGGAGGATTATCAGGTTCATCGGTTGCAGATACAACATCCATAGGCTCAATTATGATTCCAATGATGGAAAAGGAAGGTTATGATAAGGATTTTGCAGTTGATGTAACAATTGTTTCAGCAACTCAGGGAGTTCTTGTACCTCCAAGTCATAATCTGATTATATATTCCTTAGCAGCAGGTGGTTTATCAATAAGCAGTTTATTCATAGCAGGTATTGTGCCTGGTGTATTTTTAGGGTTATGTGTAATGGTATTTAGTTATATTATAGCACTAAAGAGAAAGTATCCTAAAAGTGAAAGAATTCCCTTTAAACAAGGATTATCTATGTTAAAAGATGGTATTCTTGGCCTTATGACTGCTGTAATAATCATGGGTGGTATTATGTCAGGGATATGTACTGCTACAGAATCAGCAGCTTTAGCGACAGTTTATGCCTTTATAATTACATTTTTTGTTTATAGAGATGTACCTTTATCAACAATGGGACCAATATTAAAAAAATCTGTAAAAACAATATCTATGGTAATGGGACTTATTGCTGCTTCAGCTGGCTTTAGCTATATGATTGCTGTAACTAAACTGCCAACATTAGTTACAAATGCATTACTTGCAGTGACAGATAATAGAATAATAATATTCATTATAATAAACATAATACTTCTATTTTTAGGATGCATAATGGATATGGCACCATTAATTTTAATATCTACTCCAATCCTATTACCAGTAGTAACACGTTTTGGAATGGATCCAATTCAATTTGGCATAATATTAATGCTAAATCTTGGAATAGGATTGCTTACACCTCCAGTTGGATCAACACTATTTGTAGGTTGTTCTATTGGAGAGATTTCTATAGAAAAAATCACAAAATCATTGATGCCATTTTATGGACTCATGGTTGTAGTTCTAATGATCTTAACATTTGTTCCACAGATTTCATTGTTTCTTCCTAGTCTTTTTAAATAATTAATAATATCTTATTAGCTTTATTGTGCAATTAAGTAGAACAAAAATCATATGTGGTACTCTTATGATTATAAAAAGCAAAATAAATAGTGGATCCTGATTCTAAGATTTAATATTAAGCATTTTTAGGAATCAGGATTTTTGTTGTAATAAAAGTTAAAATATTTACATTAAAGGTAAAATCATACTTAATTTCAGAATATGCTATAATTAATTTATTATGGTAAAAGTTGCGTGAGCATTATTGGATTGATGAAAACAAGTATGATCAACTTATTTATTCAATTTTGAAATGTGAATGGTTGTAAATAAAGTTGGCATATATAAAAATTGATTATATATTTTGTAAAATTTGTTAATGAAAGAAGTGAATTATATGTACAATTGTGCTTTGTGTGCTATTCATGCATGCAATAAGAAGGAATTAGATAAAGCTCCTAAGAATTGTCCAAGTCTTGATAATCAAATTGAAAAAATTAAAGAAGTTTATAAGGATGAAGAAAACCAGAAAATAGCTAAAGCATCAGCATTAGTTGTGAGTGAAGGATATTGTGAGAAGACAAGACTAGAAGAGATAATGGATTTTGCTAATAGATGTGAGTTTAAAAATATAGGTATTGCATTTTGCATTGGTTTATCAAGCGAAGCTAAAATCTTAAGTAAAGTTTTAAGTTATAATGGATTTAATGTGAATTCAATAATCTGTAAAAATGGAGGTATATCAAAAGATTTTATTGATATAAAGTCAGAAGTTCCAATGTGTAATCCAATTGGACAAGCAGAATTTTTAAATAAAGCTAAAACAGATTTAAATATCCTATTGGGATTGTGTGTGGGACATGATTCTTTGTTCATAAAATATTCAGAAGCTCCAATAACTGTCTTTGCAGTGAAAGACAGGGTTTTAGCACATAATCCATTAGGGGCTATATATCAAGCTGAATCTTATTATAAGGACAAACTATTTCCTGAAAAATAAATACTAATACTTAAAGAGAAAATTGCATAAGAATGTGTGGAGTTATTTAATTTTAATTTATAACTGGGAGAGAAGTCATGATTATTAATTCAAGTACAATTATATATTTTTCACCAACAGGAACAACAAAAAAGGTTGCTTATGCGATTGTAAAAGGTATGGGCACAACTAACAATACCCCAATTGATTTAACTTCATTAGATGTGAGAAATGTTCTTTCACCTGCTATTAATGGAGACATAGTAATAATTGGTGTACCCGTTTATGAAGAGAGAGCTCCTGAGATGGTACATAATTTTTTAGACAGCTTAAATGGAAATAATAAGCCAGTTGTGCTGGTTGCAGTATATGGAAATTTTGGAGAAGGGATAGCCTTGAATGAGCTTGAGGTTATGGCAAAAAAGTCCAGATTTAAGATAGTAGCAGCAGGTTTGTTTATAGGAGAACATTCATTTTCAACTAAAGAAGTCCCAGTGCAAGAAGGACGCCCCAATTACGAAGATTTGAATAAAGCTGAAGTATTTGGAAAAAGAATAATTGATAAAATGAAAAAAACATACAATTTAAATGAGTCCCTTATAGAAATTCCAAAAGGTAAGCTTCCATTAATGGCAAGGATTTTGCCTAAAAATAGTGCAAGAATGTTTACTAAGGCACCTTTGGCAAATATGGACATATGCAATAAATGTGGTTTGTGTATAAAATTATGTCCAATGAATGCAATAAATAAGGATACGATGGATATAGATCAAAATAAATGCATCCGATGCTTTTGTTGTGTAAAGAAATGTCCTAAAAAAGCCAGAAAAATAGTTTATAAACCAAAGATTATTGTTTCTAAAATATTGAATATAAAAAATAAAAAGAGGCGAGAGCCACAAATATATATTTAAAAAATTAACTAATAGTACTGAGGCTTTGCTACTATATAGATATTTGAAGGTTTTCATTAAATTGAGTATAATCAAATAGATGAATAGTGAAAACAGATTTAAATATTATACTAATTTGAATATACATTAATCCAAGGAGGATAAAAAAGTGGCAAGACCAACAAAATTCCGAAGAGTTGAGTTTTTTCCTGAAGATGATTACTTTGTACCATGGGGAAAGCCAAAATGTCAAATTGAAGAAATGATTTTAAAGGTAGAAGAGCTTGAAGCAATGAGACTTAAAGATATTGAGGAATTAAATCAAGAAGAATGTGCTGAAAAAATGCAGGTATCAAGACAGACCTTTCAAAATATAATAGATAGTGCAAGAAAAAAAGTAGCTATAGCTTTAACAGAAGGAAAGGCAATAAGAATAAGCGGTGGCCACTATACTACAAAGCTTTGCAAATTTAAATGTGCAGAATGTGAAACAATCTATGAAATAAACTATGATCAAGATAGAGTCATTTGCCCAAACTGTGGTTCTGACAAAGTTATGTGTAGTAAAAAGGCAGGATTTTGCAAGAACTGGTGCAAAAGCAATAGCGTAGAAATTAAGAAATAATTTGAGGCTTTGAAATTTATATGTATGAAATAAAAATAATAATAGATCAGTATTCAAAAATATTGGTCTATTATTATTTTTTATTTAAACATTGTAAACACTGTTGCATGTACTACTTTTAAAGGGAAAAATAAATATTCAGCTTCTATAAATATGTGATTTAATCACAATAAAAATATATGCAAATGGTTTATAATGTATAAATAGGAGAATTAGGCACATGAAAATAAATAACAAGTCCAAAATTGCGATGGATATTTTTCATCAGGGCAGGAAACAAAACGCCCTCATAGCGGGCCTATTAGAGCATTTTGTTGACGCAGCATGATGGGAAATAGCCTTGCAAGAGGACTTGTTATTCATTTGATAGTGCCTTATATAATAAGTTTATTAAATATGTTAATAAAGCCTATTTGGAGGAAAGGAAAACTATGGAGTATTTTTTGCTGCTTTTAGAAGGAATCATAACATTTATATCGCCATGCATTTTGCCGCTTCTGCCGTTATATGTCTCTTATTTTATTGGAGGTAATGAAAAAGCTGGCAAGAGTAAATATGATGCTTTTATAAATTCATTAGGCTTTGTATTAGGATTTACCATAATATTTACATTATTAGGTACACTCGCAGGGACATTTGGAAATTTTATTAAAGAGGAAAGTTCTATTATTAACTTTTTTGGCGGATTAATAGTTGTTATTTTTGGTGTTAACTATATTGGAATATTTAAAATTCCATTTTTAGAGAGAAGTTTAAAGATAAATATAGAAATAAAGAATTTTAGATTTTTATCGTCAATTCTATTTGGAATGATTTTTGCAATAGGTTGGACACCATGTGTTGGAACATTTTTAGGCGCTGCTCTTATGATTGCAGTTAATTCTAGAGACGTTCTTAAAGGAGCCATAATGCTTTTAATATATAGTATTGGACTTGGCATTCCTTTTGTTATATGCGCTATTTTAATAGATAAGATGAAAGAGACATTTAATTTTATAAAGAAAAATTACAAAATTATAAATACTATATCTGGAATAATTCTTATTATTATAGGAATTTCGATTATGACTGGATACTTAAACAAACTGCTTTCAATTTTAACAATATAGGAGGTTTTTATGAATAAGAAAGGATTGATTATAGCAATAATATGTTTTGTGGGATTCTTAGCAATAGCTTACATAGGATATAATTCATTAAGTCCATCATATAGTCAGAAAAATATCGATAGTCAAGGAGATAATTCACAAAGTAAAGATTCTAATAATTCAAGTAGCAAAGATAAAGAAAAGGATTTTGTTGTATATGATGAAAATCTTAATGAAGTAAAATTATCTGATTATATAGGAAAACCAGTTGTTGTGAATTTTTGGGCGAGTTGGTGCAAACCTTGCCAAGAAGAAATGCCTTTGTTTAATGCACTTTCAAGTAAATATAAACAAGATCAATTGGTTGTTTTAATGGTAAATATGACTGATGGGCAAAGGGAAACTATAAATACTGCTAAAAAGTTTATAAGTGACAATAATTATAATATGAATGTCTTATACGATAAGGATAGTACTGCTGCAGTGAATTATACTATTGGATCTATACCAAGAACTTTGTTTATTGATAATGATGGATATATTGTTAAAGATTACATGGGGGAAATAACTAAAGTAGAATTGGATAATGAAATTAAATCATTATTAAGTGATTAAGTCACAGAAGAAGAACAGGAATGAAAATATAATTAAAGTATAAATAAATTGGAAATTATAAAGTATATAATTTAAATTGGAGGAATTAATTATGGCAAAAATAATAAATAGTAATGAATTTGCTAAAAACGTTGAAAATACTAAAGGGATAGTAGTGGTTGACTTTTTTGCAACTTGGTGTGGGCCATGTAAGATGTTAGGTCCAGTATTTGAAGGTGTTAGCAGTGAAATGTCAGATAAAGCTAAATTTTTCAAATTAGATGTTGATGAAAGCGGTAATGTAGCAGACAAATATGGCATATCAGCAGTTCCAACAATGATTATATTTAAAGATGGAGTACCAG
>JAEZKY010000245.1 GCA_023435985.1 Bacillota bacterium
GGTTACGGACATAGGTCCAAATAATGCACTCTTAGAAAATGCAAGTGGTATAAGCCCGGTAATTGTTGCTGTTGAACTTAATATTATAGGTCTAAATCTTTGACTTACAGCCTGCAGACATGCTTCATCTATGGAAAGACCTTCATTTCTTCCTTCAATTATATATTCCACAAGCAAAATACCATTTCTTATAACTACTCCAATTAAACTTATTATTCCCATTACAGCAGTTAACGATAGCTGCATCTTAAATATCAGAAGCCCTGCTGTTACTCCTATTAATGATAATGGAAGTGCACACATTATTACAAGTGGCTGCACAAAAGATTTAAATTGAACAAATAAAATTACATAAATTATTAGTATACACATAGCTGCAGCTATACCAAGACTTGTGAAGTTCAAATCTATTTGATGTTTCTCACCATCATAAACAACATTTACGCCATCCATGTCCATCTTATTTATTTCCGAGCTTAATGTATTTTCTACGGTAACAGCATTATAACCAGTTTTTATATCGCTATATACTGTTACAGTTTTATCTTTCTTATAATGTTTTATTTGATCTATCTGTGAATCAAGATTTATATCTGCTACTTCTGATAATAATACCTTGTTATTTGCAAGACTGGATTTCACTTGTAAATTTTTCAAATCTTCAACTGATGTAGCATTACTTTTAACTAGTATATTGTAATCACTTCCATTTTTTCTGTATACAGAAGCATCATATCCTCTTATAGCAATACTTATCTGCTTTTCTATATCAGATTTCAATAAACCATGCTGTGCTGCCTTAGTACTATCTATATCTACTTCATATTGATAAGTCTTTTTTGATGCATCATCTCTTACATTTGTAGTTCCTGGAATATCCTTTAATTGTTCCTGTATTTGATCTGAAGATGCATAAAGCTTATCTAAATCATCTCCTGTAAGTCTTATACGAACAGGTGCATCTGTTGGCATTGCTTGCTCCAAAAGTTTCACTGTCGCAGTACCTCCAGATATTTTACTATTTATTTCACTTTGTAAATACTCAGCTAATTCTTGTCTTGTCTTAAACTTTTTGGTTTTATTTAAGTCTATGTTCATCATAATTTGAGCTTTATCTGTTGCTGGTGCAAGAGGCGGTATAGTAATATAAAATTTAGGTACAGCACCACCTATGGCTGAAGTATAACTTGTAACATCTTCATCTGATTTTACTATATCTTCAACTTGTTTTACTAAATCACTCGTACTGTCGATATTATCCACTTTTTCATTATCAATATCTATATAAAGAATATCCTTATCTGCATAAGGAAAGAACTTCGTTCCTATTACATTTAACAAACCTATAGATACTGCAAATAAACATAAACATATTATAATAATCTTTATTTTATTCTTAAGTCCATAAGTTAAAAGTTTATGGAAAAACTTTTTGATTATACTTTCCTTCTCAACTTTTTTACTTTTTCTAAAAAATATAGACGCCATAGCAGGAGTTACAAACAGTGCTGATAAGTAAGAACATGCAATACATATCATTACTACCTGAGGCAAAGTTCTTAAGAATTCTCCTGCTCCGCCAGGTATATTTAAAAGTGGTGTAAAAGCACCAATTATAATCAATGTGGATGTGAATACAGGCACAAATAATTTTTTAATACCATGAAAAGCAGCTTCATCTCCAGGCATGCCTTCATCAATACCTACCTGCACAACATCGCCTATTACAATCGCATCATCTACTAATATTCCAAGCGCTATAATAAGTGCTGTGGTTGACATTTCTTGGACTTTAATTCCAAGAGCATTCATAACAACAAATGACATAGATATAGATATCGGAATTACTGCTGATACTACCATTGCATTTCTAAATCCCATTCCTATTAAGACAGTTATAACTACCAGAATTACGCCATCTCTAAGATTCTCCATAAAGAAAGAAACTGATTCATCTACAGCCTTAGGCTGAAAAGTAACTTGATCTATTTTCAAATCTGGCGGTAATTGTTTTTTTATCTCATCTAACTTTTTTGTTACATCCTTACCTATTAAAACTATATTTTTATTATCTTGAAAGTAACCGGCAATCAATACCGCATTTTCTCCATTGTTAGTGAATTTAAGAGTAGAATCATCATCATACCCCATATAAACCTTGGCTATATCTTTAATTCTAATAGTTTGCCCAGTATCAGTTGAAACATTTACCACTGTATCTTCTATCTCCTTAAGAGATGTAAAACTTCCAGGTGTCTGAACTTTTATTTTTCCAGCTTTTAAATCTAAATTTCCAGAAGGAATATCTATATTTTGAGCTTTTAATGTTCCACATATGTCTTCAAAAGAAATTGGATATTTATTTATCTTATTTAAATCTACTTCCACTTTTACCTGATTATCTTGTTTACCCTTTATATCAAATCTTGAAATACCACTAACATTACTTAGCTGCTTCTTTATATCATCTGCATAATTTCCCAATTGTTCATATGTATAATTATCTCCAGATACACTTAGAATCATACCAGCTGTTTCTGTAAGATTCGTATTTATATCACTATCTTGACATCCATCTGGGAGATCTGATTTTAAATCTTTTATCTTATCTCTCATATCACGCCATGCTTTCTCTTTATCAGCATCATTATTTAAGAAAACAACAACTATTGAAGCATTATTTACAGAATAAGACTCACAATAATCATAACCATCTATTTCTTCAACTTTTTCTTCAACTTTTTTTGAAACTAAACTTTCTATATCACTAGGAGAACCTCCTGGATAAACTGTTGTAATCATTGCTGCTGGAGATGAAACATCTGGCATTTCCTGCTTAGGAACAATATAATAGCAATAACATCCACTTAAAATAATCATAGTTATTAAAAATAATACTATTTTTTTATTTTTAATAGCTGCTTTAATCAAGCCCATAATTCATCCCCCTTTATTCTGCTGAAACCTGATATCCAGCTTTTATATTTTTCATGCCTTCAGTAATAAGAGTTTGTCCAACTTCTAATCCCTCTACACATACTTCATTTTCATTTGTATCTCCTAAAGTTACATTTTTCCTAACAGCACGTCCATCTTCCACTGTAAAAACATAATCCTGTCCATCATTCAAAATACTGCTAATTGGAATCCATATACCGCTCTTTTCTCCATTATCAATATAAACTTTCACAGACTGGCCTACGTAATATTTATCATTATCTATTTGATTTAAAATTTTGACTTCTGCACTATATGTTCCACTTTGTTTATCAGGTGCTTGAACTATATTCATAATTTCTCCATCAGTAGTATCATCATCTATTTTAACTTTTGCTTTTGTTCCTACCTGTATTTTCTTTACATCATCATCTGATAAACCTACAGTAACGACTTGATCGTCACTTCTAACTAAAATTACTGGATACCCAGCTTGTTGCATTTCTCCTTCTTTGCAAAGAACATCTACAACATAACCATCTTCATCGGCTACAAGAGATGCATCTTGAACCAAACTAACCTTTGAATCATAATCAGCTTTTGCAGCATTTACCTGTGCCAATGCTGCTTGCTTATCCTCTTCCCTTGTCCCATTTTGAAGCTGTGTTAATGTTTCCTTTGCTGCATTTAACTGACTTTCACTACCATCTAATTTAATTTTAAGGTCATTAACCTGCTGCTGTGTAACAGCCTTTATTTGAAATAAATTAACGGTTTTATCATATAAATCTTTGCAGTAATTATACTCATCCTGAGCATTTTTTACTGCTATCTGAGCTTTATTTATGTCTTCAGCTTGTGCTCCATTTACTGCTTTATCATACTGAGCTTGTGCTGCATCCATTTGAGCTTGTGCTGCATTTTCTGCCAAGTTTAGATCACTTTTATCTAAATCAACTAGGTTATCTCCTTTTTTCACCTGTTGGCCTTTTACAACATATATTTTTGAAATTTTAGCTGGACTTTTGAAAGAAAGCTTTCTTACTTCACTTCCTCCTGTTATACCCTCATATTCTAAATCACTTGGATAGCTTTGATTTTGAAGTTCTACTGTTTTTACTGGATAAGTTCTTGCATCTGCTTTTGTATTACTTTTACTGCATCCACTTAATATTGTGAAATTTAAAATTACTAAACAAATAGCTATTATCTTCTTATTCATATATCCTCCTTATGTTCACCAATCATATGTAGTAACTTATATTTGTTTGCTTACTTTTATATATAGTTCTGTTCATTGAAAAAGATTTATTGGTTGCTTAGTATCCATGGTTTTTCAATACTATCTCTTAAGTTATTGTGAGTATAAACAAGATTTCTTAAAGCAGTATCCAAATCTTCGCTTGCCACAACTTGCTTATCATAATCATTTTGTAGCATTAGTCCCATGTCCACTTGAGCTTTTGCAAATTTAAGTTTAGTATTTGTTGAATTAACCTGTTCCTTTAAGTTATCTATTTTATTTTCAATGTCAAGAAGCGTTGAATAATTTTGCTCTAAAATATTTTTAAGAGTCTTTTTTGTATCATCTAGCTTAACTTTTGATTCATCATATTCATATTTACCATCTAAATATTTTTCATAACTTGTAAGATCTGTATAGTAGTTTAATTCTTCTTTTTCGTACCCCAGTGAAGCTAAAGCATATTTACCCGAATCTAATGTAGAGTTGCTATTCGCATCAGTTGTAACATAATCAGACTGTTTAGGTGCTATTGGCATATCTTTATTTATAATGTCCTTTATTCCTTCATCCTTCAAATCTTTAAGATAGTCTTTAGTTAAATCTAATATTTTATCATCATATTCAAAATAGCTGTTAAGATTATTATCTATATACTCATCAACTGAACCCTCTATTTTAAATTTTGTATAATCCATATCATAATCAAGTATGTAAGTATTCTTCAAATCCAAATCTGTTAATACTTTAAAATAATCTTTAGCATCACTTAACGCATTTTCTTTAGCTGTTATATCATCCTGTAATGATTTTATTTCAACCTCAGCATCAATAACCTGATTCTCTGTTGCCATTTCGAGCGACAGCTTTCCTTTTAAATAAGTTAAATCATTTTTCTTTAATTCCAGATTTCTTTTTGATTTATCTATATCAATTTGCTTTAAAACCATATCATTATATTTATTGGTAATATCACTTCTTATTTGATCCTCCATAAAATCTCTTGATTGTTTTGTCTGCTTTTCCTGCAATTCAAGTTTATCGTAAGGATAATCATATACATCATCAGAGTAGTTATCTGCTGCTAAGGACTTATTAAAGTCTGTACTTTTCTTTTGAAGATCCTCTTTATTTCGATAATACTGTATTTCTGTTGATTTTAACTTGAATTTATCACTATTGTTTATTGCTGCATTTATTGCATCATCTAATTTCAAAATTTTCTTATTCCCAACATTTTGTATATCTTTACCAATACTTATAGGTTCTCCACTATCAGTATCAGTTTGAGCTGATTTTGAAGAATTTAGACTTTCTATAGATGCTCTCTCTGCTGCAAATACTCCTATAATACTACCGTTCATAATACTTATTACAATTCCAACAGCAATCAGATTTTTTATATGTCGCCTCATTAATATCCACCCCTTCATTATTAAAATATTTAAATACAGTTTTTATATTCTACACATGTATATAAACTTTACAGTTGTATAATAAATACTATATACTGTTGTATGAAGGTTATCAAGAAACAATAACTCTAATCTATACAGTTAATCTGCATAATTACATATATGTAGATTATTTCCTTAGGAGGGATTTATGGCTAATAATAAAACTCTTGATTTAAGAATAAGAAGGACACATAAACTATTATTTGATGCTTTAACACTTTTACTTGCTGAAAAAAACTTCGATAATATAAGCATTACTGATATCTGTGATAAAGCAATGGTTCATAGAACTACCTTTTATAAACATTTTGAAGATAAATATCATTTGCTTGATTCTTTAATTAGTCAATTAGTTAAAAATTTTGAAGAAAAAAGCACTAAAGAGACTCCAGCTAATAATCCAAGGCAATACTATGTAAATTTATTTAAGCTTCTATTAGAACATATGCAGGAAAATATAAAGATGTATTCAGTAGGCTTATTAAATAATGGTTCCGCAATAAAAGTACTTCAAAAAATAGTAGTTGAACGTACAAAATCTAAATTAGAAAATGATGAAAGTAATGGACTAATATTTTCAATTCCTGTACCAATTCTTTCAGAATTTTATTCATCTGCAATGGTTAGTTTATCTATTTGGTGGGTTGAAAATAATATGCCTCTCAGTAT
>JAEZKY010000027.1 GCA_023435985.1 Bacillota bacterium
ATATTGAACTCAGCGACAAGAGCAGCATACTTGCAAATGACAGCGATAAATCAAATATAATAAAGCAGGATTTAAATATTAAAAACATTGAAAAAAAAGAAAATAAGCCTGAATATAATGATTATGATGTGATTATAATTTTAGGTAAGGATTATGAGGAATTTGGGAAATAGAGATTAATCAACTAAATTACACAAGGAGAAGACAAGTAGATGAGCATTTTAGAAAAACAGGTTGAAAATATAGAAGAAGGCACAAAAATAAGAGAATATCTGAAAAAGGAACTTGGACTATCAACAAGATTAATAAGAAGTGCATCTATTGATAAAAGGATATTTGTTAATAATGAAGTAGTAAAGATGAATCGAATATTAAATTTAGGTGAAATAATAAAGATTGATTTAGCTAAGGATGAAAGTCAAGATATAGCTCCAGAAAAGATGGATATAGATATAGTTTATGAAGATGAAGATATATTAGTAGTTAACAAGAAACCTTTTATGGTGGTTCATCCAACAAAAAGTTATCAAAGCGGAACTCTTGCAAATGGTGTAATAAATTATTTTGTGGAAAGCGGGCAGAATTGCATAGTAAGATTGGTATCAAGATTGGATATGAATACGTCAGGTCTAATCATAATAGCCAAAAATCAGTTTTCTCATGGGATGTTATCAAAAGAAATGAGTGAGAATAAGGTTGAAAAAAGATATTTAGCAATTGTTCACGGATGTATGAAGGAAAAGCATGGAACGATTGATTTACCAATATACAAGCCTGAAGGTATTGAAAATGGAATTAAGAGAATAATAGACGAAAGAGGTCAAAAAAGTATAACTCATTATAAAGTAGTTGAAGAATTCAATAATTCTACTTTAGTAGAATGCAAATTGGAAACTGGCAGGACTCATCAAATAAGAGTTCATTTGAGTCATTTAGGGCATCCGATTTATGGAGACGTATTATATGGATATGGTGAAGAGGAGGAAGATTTAATAAAGAGGCAGGCACTTCATGCTTATGGCCTGGATTTTAAATCTCCAAGGAGTGGAGAGCCACTTTCTTTAAGGGCGGAACTTCCAGAGGATATGAAAGAATTAATTAAAAAGTTGAAGACATTAATGAATTAATATACGTATCTAAAAAAGAAGGATAACAATCAATATAGTTTTGTGTTATAATTTACTCATTCATTATGTGAGGTGATAAAAGAGTGGATAATGAAATATTAGAAATATTGCATTATATTAAAGATGGTCAAATACGATTAGAACAAGGGCAGCAAGATATTAAGTCAGATATAAAGAAATTAAATATTAAAGTTGATAATATACATGAAGAAATTAAGAAACAGATTTTTGATTTTGAAAAAGCAAATGCAAATAAGCATAATGAATTAGTTGATACATTTAGATTTACAACACATAAATTAAGTGAGGTTGAAAAAGATGTGTTTATTTTAAAAAAAAGACAGCAAAATAAATGATTGAAATTCACTATGTGAATATAAATTATAAAGGTTAGGAAGTACTATTAGACTTTCTAACCTTTATAATTTATAAATGCATAATTATAGAAATCACTTTTTAGTGGCGTCATAAAAATGTAAAATCATCAAATTTATCATTTTGAGTAAGATTTCATAAAGCTCTTAGATAATCTAAGAAATTCTTTTAATGCTGGAGAAATCCACTTGTCTTTGTGATAAAGTACTTGAGAGATTATTCCAAAATCAGGACCTTCCCAATTTAGAGGGATAAGCTTACCACTATTTATTTCCTCTTCTACAGCAACTTTTGGAAGCAGTGTTATGCCAAGTCCACTCATTGTAAATTGTTTTATTGCTTGAACACTTCCAGTTTCTAACGCTATATTTGTTTTTACATCACAGCTGGTTAGAATATTTTCAAGTGCAGCTCGATAGCTGCAGCCCATTTCTGTTAAGATAAGAGGTTCATTTTCAATGTCCTTAGGGAGAATTGATGCTTTATTTATAAGTGGATGTCCAGGATAAGCTAAAAACAACATGGGTTCTGGAATTTCCACTTCTGATATGAATTCATCAGAATCAATTTTTACACCAAGAGAAAATGCAACATCTATAATATTATCAGTCAAAAAATACCTAAAGTCTGCGCAGCTTCCAAACTTTAAAGAAACATCTACATCTGGATAGAGTTCTCTATATTTTTTTAGTATTTCAGGCAGGCGTAATACACACAATGATTCAGCTGCGCCAATAGTTAGAGTTCCGCTGGGCGTTTCTCTATTAAATACTGTGTTTTTTATATCACTTGATAGTTTTAACATCTGTTTTGCATAGGGTAAAAGCTTTTTTCCTTCATGTGTCAATGTAACATTTTTGCCTATTCGTTCAAAAAGTTTCACTTCAAGCTCATTTTCTAGTTGTTTAATTTGAGTTGTTATGGTAGATTGTGCATAACCTAAAGTATCTGCAGCTTTAGTAAAGCTTTGGAGTTTGCTTATTGTTAAGAATGCATTAAGCTGCTTAAAGTCCATAAAATCATCTCCATCAAATTTATTGATTATAGCAATAGAAATTATCAATTTTACTAATATATGTATAAATGATATCATATTTATAAGAGATAGGGAATAATAATTCACTTGCCCTAGAAAATAATTTTTAAGAGGTGTTTTTTAATGAGTGATAAGTTAAAAGTAGGAATAATAGGAGCTACTGGTATGGTTGGACAAAGGTTTGCATGTCTTTTGGAAAATCATCCTTGGTTTGAAGTAACCGTACTTGCTGCAAGTAAAAATTCAGCAGGGATGACTTATAAAGAAGCAGTAGGGAGTAGATGGAAGATGGACACTCCATTACCTGAAAAATATAAAGATATGATAGTTAGAGATGCCTTTGAAGTAGAAGAAATCTGTAATATGGTTGATTTTGTTTTCTGTGCAATTTCACTGAATAAGGAACAGACTAAATTACTTGAAGAAGATTATGCAAAACATGAAACTCCAGTTATTTCAAATAATTCAGCAAATAGAAATGTAGAGGATGTTCCAGTATTAATTCCTGAGATAAATGGAGTTCATGCAGAAATCATTGAAATTCAAAAGAAAAGACTTGGAACTAAAAGAGGCTTCATAGCCGTAAAACCAAATTGTTCAATTCAAAGTTATGTACCTCCAATAAATGCTCTTATGGAATATGAGCCAGAAAAAGTTCTAGTCTGCACTTATCAGGCAATTTCAGGAGCAGGTAAAACTTTTAAAGAATTTCCTGAGATTCTTGACAATGTAATACCGTTTATAGGCGGAGAGGAAGAAAAAAGTGAAAATGAACCACTTAAAGTATGGGGAAAAATAGAAGACGGTAAAATTGTGAGTGCTAGGACACCTGTTATTACAGCTCAATGTATAAGAGTACCAGTATCAAATGGGCACTTGGCTGCTGTTTATGTGAGCTTTAAGAAGAAACCTACAAAGGAAGAAATAATAAAGGCGTGGGAAAGCTTTAAAGCACCTGAAATTGTTTTAAATCTTCCAAGTGCACCAAAACAGTTTTTGAAATATTTCATTGAAGATAATAGACCTCAAACTAATTTAGATAGAGATTATGAAAATGGAATGGGAATATCTATGGGAAGACTACGAGAAGATACGCTATTTGATTATAAATTTGTGGGCCTTTCTCATAATACTTTAAGAGGAGCAGCAGGCGGCGGTGTTTTATCGGCTGAGTATTTAAAAGCCTGCGGATATTTAACTGCAAAATAGATGTGTAATGAACTTAAAATGTAAATTAAAGGAAGCGAAAAATTGCTTCCTTTAATTTTATGTAAATATTATTTATTAAATTTGGCTTTAAAAAACTTTCTTAATCCAAATACTCCAGCAAGACAAACAGCAGCAGCACCTAGATAAACTGGTGCATTATCTTTATTTGGAAATGGAGATTCATAATGTTTGGAAACTCCAGCCTCTAAATCAACAGTAGTATATTCTTTATCATTAACATACAC
>JAEZKY010000109.1 GCA_023435985.1 Bacillota bacterium
AATGAATATAATGCTTGTATCGGTTACGGAGAGAACAAGAGAAATAGGAACAAGAAAAGCTCTTGGTGCAAAAAGCAGTCATATAAAAATGCAGTTTATAACTGAATCGGTTATAATATGCTCAATAGGTGGTGCAATAGGAATAATACTTGGAATTGGCATGGGGATAATTACATGTATAGTATTAAATTCACCAATATCAATATCAATTCCAACGATTTTAATAAGTTTCGCATTTTCAATGGCAATTGGTGTGTTTTTTGGATATTATCCAGCTAAAAAGGCAGCTAATCTTGATCCAATTGAAGCATTAAGATATGAATAAGAGCTGAAAATATAGATATGAAAGATGACTTTTGAGAGGAATTCGATAATTATTTTTAAAAAGATCATCTTTTTAAAATTTATTTTACAGAAAACTTATAAATTTACTGATATTTATTGACAAGAGTTTTTAACTATGTATAATTAATATTAACAAAAAAATATTTAGGTAAGTTAATCTTATTAAGAGCGGTGGAGGGACTGGCCCTTTGAAGCCCGGCAACCTGAGAAAATTTTTATATTAATTTTTTCGTTGGTGCTAAATCCTGCAAGAGAATATCTTGAAAAATGAGAGGAATTAAGTCTTATTAAAGCTTATGACTATGCAGTCACTTCTTATTTGAGAAGTGACTTTTTTATTACTTCAAAATAATAAAAATATTATTACCTAAATAAGTTATAACTTATAAATAAATATTAAATAATAACTAATAAAGCATTAAGTAATACGTAAATTGAGGAGGCAGAAAATGGCATTAGAAAAATCTTTTGAAACAATTGCAGTAAGCGGGGTATCAGGTGGAGACAAAGTTACTGGAGCGATAAGTTTTCCAATATATCAAGCAGCTACATTTAAACATCATGGGCTAAATAATAGTACGGGATATGATTATTCAAGAGCTCAAAATCCAACACGAGAAGAAGCAGAAAAAACACTAGCTGTTTTAGAAGGCGGGGAAGCAGCAATAGGATTTTCGTCAGGAGTTGCAGCAGTTAATGCCTGTATACACTTATTTAGATCCGGGGATCATATAATTTTATCTGATGATTTATATGGAGGTACATATAGGTTGTTTGATGATATTTACAGAGATTTTGGGATAACAGTAACTTTCGTGGACACAACAAACATTAATTTTATATTAGAGTCTATAAGAGAAAACACAAAAGCTATTTTTATAGAAACACCTTCTAATCCGATGATGAAAGTAACAGACATAGGAGCTGTTGCAGAAATAGCTAAGAAAAAAAATCTGTTATTAATTGTAGACAATACTTTTTTAACACCGTACTATCAGAAGCCATTAGAATTAGGCGCTGATTTAATAGTGCACAGTGGAACAAAGTTTTTAGGAGGGCATCATGATTTGCTGGCAGGATTTATAGTTGGAAATGATGAAGAAATTTTGCAAAAGCTTAGAAAGATTCATATGTCAACAGGAGCAACATTATCTCCATTTGATTCATGGCTGGTTTTAAGAGGATTAAAGACATTACATATAAGATTAGATAGGTCCCAAGAGAATGCAATAAAAATAGCACAATTTTTAGAGAAAAGCCCTAAAATAGAAAAGGTTTATTATGTAGGTTTAGAGAATTTTGAAGGCTATGAGATAAATAAAAAACAGGCAAAAGGTTTTGGTGCAACGCTATCGTTTAGAGTTAAGGATAAAGCATTAGTTCCTAAAATCCTAGAGAGTGTTAAAGTCATAAGATTTGCAGAAAGTTTAGGAGGAGTGGAAACCTTAATAACATATCCATTTACTCAGACTCATTCAGAGATTCCAGAAGAGATCAAACAAAAATTAGGTGTAGATGAATATCTATTAAGATTATCAGTTGGAATAGAAAATATTAATGATTTAATAAGTGATTTAGACGACGCTATTAACTAAGTTTAGAGTTAAGAATTAAGAGTTTAGGAAGAAAAGCCAGTGGCTTTTCAACAAATATAATTTAAAGAATTTACGCAGTAAATTCATCAATAATTGTTAACTGTTAATTGCTAACTGTTAACTGAATAAGAGGGGTGTAAATTATGAATTTTGGAACTAAATTAATACATGCAAGTGGAGATATAGACCCTACAACAGGGTCTGTAAGTACTCCAATATATCAAACATCAACATTTCATCAATTTGATATAGAGAACTTCGGAAAATATGATTATGCAAGGTCAGGAAATCCAACAAGAGATGTAGTAGAAAAATTAATAGCAGAACTCGAAGGAGGAGAGAGTGGCTTTGCATTTGCTTCAGGAATGGCAGCAATTTGTTCTGTATTATCAATATTTTCAGCAGGGGATCACATTATAATTTGTGGAGATGTTTATGGAGGAACTTATAGAGCAGCAACGAAGTTATTCTCAAGATTTAATATTGATTTTACTTTTGTAGATGCATCAAATATTAAAGAAATAGAAAAAGCATTTAAAAAAAATACAAAAGGTCTGTATTTAGAAACTCCGTCAAATCCGCTATTAAAGGTTATAGATTTGAGGGCTGCCAGCAAATTAGCTAAGAAAAATGATGCAATTACAATAGTAGATAATACTTTCATGTCACCATATCTTCAAAGGCCATTAGAACTAGGAGCAGATATAGTTCTTCATAGTGCGACTAAATTTTTAGGTGGACATAGCGATGTAATTGCAGGCCTTGTTGTAACTAAGACAAAGGAACTTGGAGATAGAGTTTATCAGATACAAAATACCTTTGGAGCTGTACTTGGGCCTCAAGATTCATGGCTTCTTGTTAGAGGAATTAAAACCTTAAAGGTTAGATTGGATGCACTTCAAAAAAGTGCTCAAAAATTAGCTAAGTGGCTTGAAGCAAGAGAAGAAGTGGAAAAAGTATATTATCTTGGACTACCTTCGATGGAAAGACGGGAATTGCACTTAGAACAAGCATATGGCGCTGGTGCAGTTTTATCCTTTAAGTTTAAAACTTTTGAAAGGACTAAAACTTTCTTAAATAATGTGAAAAATGTAGCTGTAGCAGTAAGTTTAGGAAGCGTAGAAACTATAGTATCATATCCAGCTAAAATGAGTCATGCTTCAATTCCTAGAGAAGAAAGAGAAGAACTTGGAATTACAGATACATTAATAAGAGTATCTGTGGGACTAGAGGATGTAGATGATTTGATTGAATCATTTAAAGAAGCTATGGAGAAGTAATCATAATTATTAAAATAGTGCATTAATATAAAATTTTGTATTTAAATAATTGTGAGTGGCACAAATGTGAAAGAGCCTAATAGATATTTTTTTATCTATTAGGTATTTTTTATTGTTGAAGAAAACATAATAGAAATATGAATTATCAATGGTTATACTTAAATTTTAAATTTGTCATTGAAAACGTAGCACAATTTTGAAGTTGTTTAAATTGAAAAGGTATTCACGATAGTTTAAGATGATAAATGAAAGAACTAATACAAAAATAATTCATTAAATAAATAGGAGGTTTTATTATGGAAACTGTTAATAGAGGGGAAAAAACATCTCTAAAAGGAAAAGTACAGAGACTAGGCAGCTTCTTAAGTGGTATGGTATTACCTAATATCGGTGCATTTATTGCTTGGGGTTTAATTACGGCTTTATTTATTCCAACAGGATGGATACCAAATGCATATTTAGGCAATATGGTAGATCCTATGCTAAAATATTTATTACCATTACTTATTGGATATACAGGTGGTAAAATTGTATATGATCATAGAGGTGGAGTTGTTGGTGCAATAGCAACAATCGGTGTTGTAATCGGTGCTTCTATACCAATGTTCTTAGGGGCAATGATCATGGGACCAGTTGGTGGTTATGTAATTAAAAAAGTGGATCAATTCTTTGAAGGAAAAGTTCCAACAGGTTTTGAAATGTTAGTTAATAACTTTTCAGCTGGAATCTTTGGAGGAATCTTAGCACTTATAAGTTTTACTTGTATTGAACCAGTAGTTCAAGGTTTCTCAAATGCATTAGGTAGTTTAGCTACAATAGTTACAAACATGGGATTATTACCTTTAATAGATATATTCATTGAACCAGCAAAGGTATTATTCTTAAATAATGCAATTAACCATGGAATATTATCTCCACTTGGAATACAACAAGCACAAGAAGTAGGTAAATCAGTATTCTTCTTACTTGAAGCAAATCCAGGTCCAGGACTTGGTATACTTTTAGCTTATACATTCTATGGTAAGGGAAATGCAAAACAATCAGCTCCAGGAGCTATAATCATTCACTTCCTTGGAGGAATACATGAAATATATTTCCCATATATCTTAATGAAACCAATATTAATATTAGCAGCAATAGCTGGAGGAATTTGTGCAGACTTAACTTTTGTATTAACTCATGCTGGACTTGCAGCACCAGCTTCACCAGGTAGTATATTTGCAGTAATGGCTATGACACCAAGAGGTAGTTACGCATCTGTTTTAGCAGGAGTTGCAGTAGGTACAATTGTATCCTTCTTAGTTGGATCAATAATTCTTAAGGCATCAAAAGATAGTGGCGAAGCAAACCTTGATGAAGCTCAAGCTAAAATGAAAGATATGAAGGCAGAGAGCAAAGGTGCAAAGACTGAAGAAACAGCTGTTAATGTATCAAAAGATGATGTTAAATTAATAGTTTTTGCTTGCGATGCAGGTATGGGATCTTCAGCAATGGGAGAATCAATTCTTAAAAAGGCTCTAAAAGATGCTGGAATTAATGGGATAGAAGTTAAACATTCATCAGTTGACAGCATTCCAAAAGAAGCTAATGTAATATTTACTCAAGAAAACTTAGTTGAAAGAGCAAGAAGCTCAGCATCAGCTGCAGCTAATATAATTACAGTTAAAAATTTCTTAGATCGTAGTAAATATGATGAGTTTATAAATACATTAAAATAATTAAGTTATAATAAACATGAAATAGCAATAAAGGACAATGAGTTTAATTGTCCTTTATTGTAATTTATATAAGTATATATTAAGAATTAATAATATTAGAATCAGGTTTAAAGTGTTCTAGAATTATTGGAAAGAGAAGTATGAAAGATTTCTGAAGAAGTTGTCTTTAGATTTTTAATTTAACTATGCGAAGATAAGTGTCGGAAAATAAGTTAAAAATTTATCAAACTAAAATATATTTATGAATATAGAAAACTTATGATTATATAGAAGTAAAACTAAATATAATTTGAGAAATTATATTTGAAAAATCATATATTTAAAATTTGATAATTTATCTAATTACAGCTATTTAAATGATTACAAAGTATTGCTATAAAATTCTAATTATTCACTTTTTTTAGAATATTTTGCATTCGGTATTGATAAAAATACATTTATTAGATATAATTAGTACAAGAAGTAAGGCTCAAATGTTTGAATGATAGTTAAAAAAATAACTAAGTTTAATCACAAAATTTATTGGATTTAAAAATAGAAGGGCGAAAAACTTAAATCGCCCTTAAAAATAAAAAAAGATTGATTGATAATTAACAAACAATCTTTGAAACAAATCCTGATTATACTTAAAGTTTTATAAGTTATTAAAAAATAAGCAGTTAATTATGTATTATTAAATTTATTTAAAGAGGTGTTTATTAATGAAAGTAACAAACGTTAAAGAATTAATGGAAAAATTACAAGAAGTAAAGAAAGCACAAAGAGAATTTTCTACTTATACCCAGGAACAAGTAGATACTATTTTTAGAGAGGCAGCTATGACAGTAGCTAATCATAGAATTAGTTTGGCTAAAATGGCTGTAGAAGAATCTGGAATGGGAATAATTGAGGACAAGGTTATCAAAAATCATTTTGCATCTGAGTACATATATAATAAATACAAGGATGAAAAAACTTGCGGGGTAATAGAGAGAGATGAAGCTTTTGGTATGACTAAAGTAGCAGAACCAATAGGTGTTGTTGCAGCTGTTATTCCAACTACTAATCCAACTTCAACAGCAATCTTTAAAACATTAATAGCCTTAAAAACTAGAAATGGTATTATATTATCGCCACATCCAAGAGCTAAAAATTCAACTATAGCGGCAGCTAAAATAGTTTTTGAAGCAGCTGTTAAAGCTGGCGCACCAAAAGGTATAATTGGATGGATTGATGA
>JAEZKY010000113.1 GCA_023435985.1 Bacillota bacterium
ACTGAAATTACATTATAATTTTCTCTCTTTAAATCTCTTGCCCTAGCAATTCCAAGGGCTGCTGATATAGAAGTGCTGCTATGACCTGTATCAAAATAATCATACTTACTTTCATTTCTTTTAGGGAATCCACTCATTCCATCAAACTGCCTAAGCTTTTTAAACTTATCTTTTCTTCCTGTTAATACTTTATAAACATAGCTTTGATGTCCTACATCCCAAACAATTTTATCCCTATCAAAGTTAAAAGCCTTAAATAAACTTAATGTAAGTTCTACAACACCTAGATTTGATGCCAGATGACCACCAGTTTTAGAAACACTATCTATTAGAAATTCTCTGATTTCATCGCTTAGTAATTTATAATCATTTTCATTAAGCTTTTTTAAATCTTCTGGGAAATTCAATTTATCTAATAATTTCACAACAATCATTCCCTCTATTAGTTTTCTCTATTTAAAAGAGTGTACGTTAAGCTGATTAAGTGTTCAGAATTAACACTTAAATTTTTAAGAGCTAAGATACTTTCTTCTGTTAATGAATCACATAATTCATTGCATTTTTCCAATCCAAAAACCGATATAAAATTAGTTTTATCATGTTCTTCATCAGCATGGATGCTTTTTCCAAGCTTTTTAGTATCTCCAATAATATCTAATATATCGTCTTTTATTTGAAAGACCAATCCTAATTTAGCTCCATATTCTTCTAAGATTCTCAAATCTTCTTCTGGTGCATCAGCTAAAATTGCACCAGCAAGTATTGATGCTTTGATTAATGCTCCTGTTTTTTTCGAATGCATATATTCAAGTTCATCCTTGGAAATTTTCTTTCCCTCAGACATAATATCTACTACTTGCCCGCCAATCATTCCTTCCGCTCCAGCAGCAATTGCTATTTCATATGCAGCTTTTAATGCATTTTCTTTATTTTTCAAAGCATAATTCATCATGATTATCATCGATTCATTTAGCAATGCATCTCCTGCAAGAACTGCTATATTTTCTTGAAATTTAATATGATTTGTAGGATGCCCTCTTCTTAAATCGTCATCATCCATACAAGGAAGATCGTCATGAATTAAAGAATAAGTATGAATCATTTCTATAGCAGCTGCCATTGGCATTACTTTTGTGTATTCTTCTTTATAAATATAATAAGTCAAGGCAAGTAAAATTGGACGAATTCTCTTTCCACCTATATTTAAGCTGTAACTGCATGAATCATATATAATTTTATTATATGTTCCCTTTTTTTTAAAATATTCTTCTAAATATTTATCAATATCTTCTTTTAATTTATTTATCTCCATAATTTTCACTAAACTCCACTTCTACATCGTCTTTAATTACAGAAATTTTTGATTCGTATGAATCTAAAGTCTTGTAAATCTTATTTACAAGTTTAACTCCTTCTTCATAGGATTTCATGGAATCCTCAAGATTTATCTCATCATTTTCTAAATTGTTTAATACTTCTTGAAGTTTAGCCAACATTTCTTCATAACTTTCTTTTTTAGCCATAATAAAAACTCCTTATACTAGCCATAAAAAATAATTATACTAGCTTATTTTATATCTCTTAATGGTATAAAGTTCCCTTCAGCTTTTCCATCTTTAAAAATAATTTTTAAATTTTTGCTTTCCTTTAATTGCTCTTTTGATGTTATTAGATTTTTTTCATCATCCTCTATTATAGCATATCCTTTCGATATTACATTAACAGGATTATGCGCAAAAAGAAGATTATTCAAACTTTTTATTCTGTTCTTTTCTTCTCTAAGTTTCGCCTTTATAGCAAAATTTAATCTATTTTGCAATTTATCTATTTCTAAATATGAGTTAGATATTTTAATCATTGGCGAATGAATCTTCAAAATTCTTTCTGCAGAACTTAAATCCTTTTTACACTCTTCTAATTTATCATATATTCTCTTATCCAATACTTTAGAAATATCAAAAAGCTTTTCTTTTATGGTGATACTTAAAGGGACTGCCATTTCGGCCCCTTGTGATGGTGTTGCCGCTCTAACATCTGCTACAAAATCGCATATGGTAAAGTCTATTTCATGCCCTACTGCCGAAACTATAGGTATCTTTGAATTAAAAATGGTCTTAGCTAATTCTTCTTCATTAAAATTCCATAATTCTTCAATAGATCCTCCGCCACGTCCTACTATTATTATATCTACAGATCTTTTTTTGTTGAAATAATTTATACCGGTAATTATTTCTTTATATGCGCCTATTCCTTGAACTTTAGCTGGATACAATACAATATCAACTAAACTGCTCCTTCTAGTTGCTACATTTATTATATCTCTAATTGCTGCTCCTGTAGGTGATGTGACTATTCCTATTCTCTGTGGATACTTTGGCAATGACTTCTTATAAGTTTCATCAAAATATCCTTCTTTAGATAACTTTTCCTTAAGCTTCTCAAATTTAATAAACAAATCTCCAAGGCCTTCTTTTTGTATTTCATCACAATAAAGCTGAAAGCTTCCTGTTGCTGGATATATTGAGGCCCTGCCTTTAATTACAACCTGCATTCCTTCTTCTAAAGCAAAATCCAACGAAATCGCATTACTCTTAAACATAACGCAATTTATTCTGCCATTACTATCTTTAAGAGTAAAATAAATATGTCCGCTGCTGTGATATTTCAAATTAGAAATCTCCCCTTTTACAGAGAGATTACTTAAAATAAAATCATTGTCCAGCATTCTTTTAATATAATTGGTGACCTCAGAAACCGTTAATGTTTTAATGTTCATTTTCTCTTAAAGCCTCACATGCATTTTCTATTAAAAGAGTAGTTGTAAGTGCTCCAACTCCTCCAGGAACAGGTGTCAAAAACTTACATTTATCTATAACCTTATCAAAATCAACGTCACCAGTTATCTTTCCTTCAAAGGATGAGGTTCCAACATCTATTACAATGGAGTCCTCATTAACATAAGTTTCATCAATAAATTTTGCTCTTCCAATCGCAACAACTAATATATCTGCCCCTTTACAAATTTCTTTCAAATTTTGGGTCTTTGAATGGCATATTGTCACTGTGGCATTTTCATTCAATAATAGCTGTGCTACTGGCTTTCCAACTATATTACTTCTACCAAGCACTACTACATTTTTACCTGTAATGTCAATATTTAAACTTTTAATCAATGTGATTACAGAATTAGGTGTACAAGGCAAAAATCTTGGTTCTCCCATATATAATTTTCCTTGGCTTTCGAAAGTAAGACAATCAATATCTTTACTAGGAGATATTTCCTTAATAATTTTCTTTTCATCAAACTTTTTAGGAAGAGGCAATTGTAAAATAATACCTTGAACATCATTATCATCATTTAATTTATGTATTTCTGCTATTACATCCTCATCACTGCAATTTTCAGGTAATATTACCCTTAAGAACTGCACACCTAGAGATGTAGCTACCTTTTCCTGGCTTCCCATATAATAAATTGATCCGCCATCATTTCCTACTAATATAGATGCAATTTTAGGTATTTTTAAATTTCTTTCTTTTCTGTTATTAACAAAACTTTTAATTTCCTCTTTTATTTTTAATGCTACTTCTTTACCACTTATAATTTGCCCCATTATAACACCAACCTACCTTATTTAGTTATGAGTTAAAGGTTATAAGTTAAGAGTTAATGAAGAAAAGCTATTGGCTTTTCTTAAATAAAAATATTCTTTAGAAATTCTATTTCATCCTCAACTTACTACTTCTCACTCTCAATTTGTAACTTAACCTTATCCCTTGGCACTTATTATTTTTATTTATTTTTTATCTCATAGTACTAATTTTTCTTTTTATAAAAATATATATCATACTATGAGCTATTATAATTTATACATTATGTAATTCTATAATATATATATAATTAGATTTCTTTAATCTTATCTAATACTCCATTTATAAATGCTACGCTTTTTTCATCTGAATATCTTCTAGCAATTTCTAATGCTTCATTAATTGCAACATTTCTTGGAACTTCTTCATCGTATAATAATTCATATGTTGCAAGTCTTAGTATACTTAAATTCACTTTAGATATTCTATCTATTTTCCAATTATGTAAATTAACTTCAACCGCCTTATCAATTTCTTCTTTATGCTTTTCAATGCCGATTAACGCTTGTTTTACATAAGTCAAGTCTATTTCTTTTATATTTCCTTCGTAATTTTCTACAAATCCTTCTACTACCTCTTCTATTGTATCTTTACTCAAAGTCATTCCAAATAATAACTCCATAGTCTTTTCCCTTGATAATTTTCTATTCATATATTCCTCCTAAAACACGTATCATGGTTATTTATGTACGTTTATAATTATACACATTTTTAATTTCTTTTAAACCTACTAGACACATGAATCGAATTAACAAGTCAAGTAGGCTTGTTAACATTTTGAATGTGCCTCACATAGAAATACCCTCTGAAAGCTTCAGAGGGTGAAAATCAAACTAGTTAGATTCACTTTCTTCCTTTTTGGGTAAGTAAATATTCTGAACACAAATGTTAACTGCCTCCACATATAGTCCAGTCATTGCCTCAACAGTTTTTTTCACATTATCTTGAACTTGAGATACAACGTCCATAATTTTTCTTCCATATTCAACTGATACATTCATATCGATAATCGCTCTATCCTCTTCCAATGTTACTTTACTTGCTCTGGCAGCACTCTTTTTACCTTTAAATATGTTTGTTAAGTTATTTGTAACACCCATCTGACCATCTAATATTCCATCAACTTCCTGAGCTGCAATGCCAGCTATGACACTCACTACTTCATCAGAAATTTTAACCACTCCAATGTTTTCTTCTCTAACTAAATCTTCCATGTTGCGTAACCTCCTAGGTTTTGTAATAACAAAACATGATAATCTTGTGTTTATTATATCAAATATAATTTAACATTACAAATACATTATGGTTTTTCTGCTATTTTTGAACTTGTATTATTACATCCTTTATTTTTGATATATCTTGAACAATTTCCTGTATAGCTACAGTTTCATTTTCTTGTAACTCTGTTTGTGATTTAACAACTACTGTGGCTTTGTCTGAATCTAATCTGCATAAAGCGTCTTCATATCCCTTGTTTTTAATACTAAGTTCTATCCTTCCTTCATTGTCCTTTGTCATTGTCTTTTGAGTTAATTCTTTTGTTGCTTGATCCTTTTGCTCTTTTGATGTGTTAGCATCTGAAATTATTGAATTTAATGTTTGAATTGTAGCCGAATCTTGTTGGTCTCTTTGGCTTTTAGCATCATAAAAATTATTTTGTTGATTTAATGCCTCTGCATCTTGTTCACTAGTTGATTTATCAGCAGATAAAACTTGACTTAAATCTGTTGGATCATTTAATCCTCCATTATTAAGTTTTGCAGCTAGCATTCCTACACATAGTATCAATGCTAATAATGTAAAAATAATCCCACACTGTTTCTTTGTCATAATAAACTTCCTCCCATTCTTTTTCTATAAAATTATATGCTACTTCTTCATGCTATATACATTAACCTTATCTAAACTTAAGTTATATAGTTTAGATACTGCTTGCTCTATCTCATATTTTATCTTACTATTTTCAGCTCCTTCTGCGAGTACTATAACCCCAACAATCTTAGGTTTATATGTTTTTAATATGAACGGCTCATTATTTCCATCTGATGTTGACATAACAATCTTTGATGAATCTGTATCTTGATTATTTACTCTCTTTCCACCTTCTGTATCGGTTTCTTCTGTAGTTGATTTTTGCACATTCTTATCATATGCTGGAACTTTTTCCTCCCCATTTTCAAAAGTCATCATCACTTCAACGTCACCAACTCCATTCATCTTTTTTAATATATTTTTTAAATCTGTCTTTTGTTTTTCCTCATAATTTACTTCATCTTCACCACTCAATTTAGTTTTGTCTGCATTTTCTGCAGTTGTTACAGTATCCAATTGGTTATTATTATTATTAATGAGATTTTTATTACCAGATGTTAATACATTCATAGCTATTAAGATAAATGCAAGAACTAAACATATTATTATTAGATTTTTAAATTTTTTTTGTCCTAATACTTTATCAATCTCTTTTTTAAAATTATTTTTATCCATTTTTTACCTCCTATTCTTCTTATTTATAAATAATGTGTATATAAATATCTAATCAACAAATAACAATTTAGAAATCAACTAGTTTGAATCCTTTTTCATTTGATATACTTCTATCTTATCTTTTGGAATATCTAATTCATCAGATATATAATTTACTATTTCTTTATATTGCTCATTTACTTCTTGAGTATTTGAATTATCACCATTATTTATTACAATTTTTCCCACTTTATTTATTTTATTGTCAACTACACCAACCTTAAGTTTTTTTACATTAAAAGTTATATTAGCAAAATCTATATCACAGTCGACTTCACTTTTAAAATCCTCATCCTTAAATTTGTTTTTAAGCAGATTATCACAATTTTTATTAAAATTATTTACAAAAGCTTTTTTCCTACTCTCTTCCTTATCATCTTTTATTAATGTACTTGAATTATCCGAATTAATTTTGTTTTCTTCACTTGAAAATGCCTCTTCATAATTTTTAATATTACCTATAACATTTTTTTCTCCGCTAGATGCAAACTTTAAGATCGGATTTAAAATCGCAGTTATGAGTATTAATCCTAATACAAATTTAATATATTTTTTCATCTTATTATCAGGCGCTATAAGCTCTACTGCACTTATGAATATAAGAACAGTAACAAGATTTATTACAATATTTTTTAAAGTATCCATAAACATACGCTATTCCTATCCTCCAACTATAAATCTTCCCGAAGATGCCATAATACTAATTAGTACAAAGAAAACTAAAGTTACAGTAAGAACACATGAAATTATTAGTACCATTGAACTTCCTGCTGCTTCTATAGATTTTGTTATCCTTGAATCACTTATTGGTTCAATTAGCGCTGCCGATAATTTATATATAAATGTAATGAGTATCAATTTAATAAGCGGATGCAATAAAATTAAAATGATAATAACTAATCCTATGGAGCTTATTGCATTTTTTATAATAAGTGAATATCCTGCAACAGAAGCAATCGCATCCGAAAATGCTTTTCCTACTATAGGAATGAAATTATCTACAGCAAATTTTGCTGTTTTTAGTGTTACTGCATCAATAGTAGTTGATGTTATTCCCCTAATTGTTAATAATCCTATGAAAATTGTAACTAGTATTCCCTGAAACCATATAATAACTTGCTTAAATAACTTACATAGATTCGTTATCTTATGTTCTGTTGATATATTATTAGCAAACTCAAGGACAAATCCCATTAGTATCATTGGAATTATAACATTTGAATATATCTTTGGAATAAATACCACTGCACCAAGTACAATAGGATCTAAGGTTGCAGCCTGGCTAATCCCTCCTGCAAGCGAAATCATTGTGACGAGTACCGGAAGCAAGGCATTCATAAAATTCGAGACATCACTTATTACATCTTTTGCAACTGAAATTGAAATAATAAAACTTTTTGACAGCAATATTATGATTAAGGAATAGCATGCATAAAAAGCAACTTGTGATATACTTTCATTTGAAAAAGCATCTTGCAGATTTTTAAGCAGTGAACATATTATTGCTATTGTAACTATTGACACCATAAGTTCTAATACACTTTTAACCTCTTTAAAGATTATGCTTAAAGCTGCCTTTGAAAGTGTATCAAGAGAAAGATTTCCTTTTCCTTCTTTAATATATGTCTTTATATATTCTGCCGGATCTAGGTTGTCCATAAGTTCTACATCGCTTTTCATCTTACTGATGTAGTCATATAATCTATAAATTTCTTCTTTAACACTTCCGTCTAATTGCTCAATATTATCATCTGTACTTCCTGCCGCCTGTCTATTCTCCTCTGATTTATTATCATGGCTTGAATTAGAACTAACATTCATATCTTTATTATTATTTTCTTCTGCAGCATAAACCATGTTCATTTTCAAAACTTCGGTACTTGGAATAATTAAGACTGACATAATCATATTTATTGTAAGACTCATTATTAATACAAATGTAACTCTTTTTATCCTCTTCATAAACTACACCTACATTATTTCCAATATAGAATTTAACACAGCCATAAGTATTGGAATTGCAAGTAACAAAATCATTATCTTTCCCGAAAAATCAATTTGTGTTGCAAGACTATCAGCATTAGCATCTTTACAGAGTGCACTTGAAAATGATGCTATATATGCTATTGCTAAAATTTTCAATACAATTCCAATATAAACTGTATCAATATTTGCTTTATCAGCAATTTCTCTTAGAAAGTCAACTATTTCTTTAAGCGGTTCTATCATAATAAGAAGGATTAACGCACTTGCGCCCGTACAAAGTAGTGGTCCAATTTCACTTCCAGATTTTCTAATAAGTATCAGTATAAATAATGCCGTAAAGGCTAATGCTACAATTTTTAATATAAGCATAATATCACCTACATCACAAACATCGTCTTAACAGTACCAAATAAATCACCAATAAGTGAAACTATCATAAGAAGAATTATTACAACTCCTGCTATGTTAGTAATAGCTGCTATTTCAGCCTTTCCACTGCTAGTCAACACCTTATCTAAAACCACTAAAAGTATCCCCGCGCCGCCAATTTTAAATAGAATACTTATATCATGCATTCATCTTCCCCCAGTCATATCATATTAAGATTGATTATCACCATGTTTTATATTATAAATATAATTATCATTGCACCTAAGCACACTCCAAGATATCTATATAGCTTTATATTTTTTTTAGCACTATCATCAGCATCATTTAGATTCATTTTTATGCCCTCAATAGCTAAAAAAAATATTTTTTCTTGACCATAAACCCCTGATTCTCCAAGAGACTTAAAAAAATCCTCCATAATTTTCTTGTCATCTTTATTTAGATAAAATTCCTTTTCTAAAATTAGAAACTCCTCCAATGCACCTTGATGAACACTTTCAACATCACCCTTTGTCAGCCTGTTTGCAGTAGCTTCAATAAATTTACTTAGCGGCTTACACACTTTATGCGAAAGATTTTCTAATGCTTCCGGTAAAGGGGTTGTTCCATACATAACATCATTTTCAAGAATAGTTAGTGCTTTTAATATTTCTTTAAGTTGATTCTGTCTTTTTCTAAAAGTTTCTCCATATGCAAAGCCAATATATGTGCTTAAAATAAATATGCACATTGATAAGCTCAATTTAAGCACATGTTTCCACCTCCTTTTAGGCTGTACACTTTCTCGATAGTTCCAACGCCGTTTCTATTACTTAATATTATTGCTCTCTCTAAAATTTCATTGTCAAGTAAATCACTAAGAACTTTTCGTTTGTATAAATCTTCAACAGTAAAACCATGAATTGTAGTAATTATATTAACCCCAGAATTAAAAGCCATGATAAGTGCTTCAATATCTCCTTTAGTCCCAATTTCATCACAAATCAGAACTTCTGGTGAAAGGCTTCTAATTGCCATTATGAGACCTTCTCTTTTTAAGCAATTATCTAATACATCAGTTCGTATTCCTAAATCACTTTGTGGAATTCCAAAATGGCATGCTCCTATTTCACTTCGTTCATCTATTACTACTACTTTTCTTCCGTTTAGTCCCAAAGAAGATACTCCATTTGATATATTCCTGGCAATGTCTCTTAAAATTGTTGTTTTACCACATTTAGGCGGCGATATTATTATTGTATTATAGACTCTATGAGAAGAAGCTATATATTTCATAACCTTATCTGAACATCCTATAACTTCTCTGCAAATCCGTACATTAATTGATGAAATGTTTCTTATTGTTTTCACTTCACCTTTTTCCATAACACATTCACCAGCTATACCTATTCGATGTCCTCCTTTAATCGTAATAAAACCCTGCCGTATATCTTCCTCATATGCATACAATGAATAATTTGAAATTCTCTGAATCATACTTTTCATATCTTCTTTTGTTGGAATATAATTTATAACGCTTTCTCCATACTTGGAATAAACTAAAATTGGTTGTCCAATCTTAATTCTAAACTCATAAATTTCTTCCTTTAAAAGCCTTTCCTTAAGTAGTCCTCCTATTTTAAGCGGGAAAATTGCTACAATTTCCTCTTCTCCTACCAAACTTCTCACTGCCTCCTCCACTGTTCTTTTATTTAATTAATATGTAATGTTATTCTAAAATATTACTCAATTATGTTTAGAAACTATAGATTTATACTTTATGTTGATTTCTCTTTGTAAAAGCAAAAAGAGACCGTATCAGATTGAGTTTAAAAAAACTTAAATTTGATACGGTCTCTTTTCTATATTATTTAGTTATTTAATATATCTTATACCTCAAAGCATTCACTAATTGGCAGTTGTTATCCTTTAATATTTTTATTACAATATGGACATGGAATTTCTTCATTATTGCTTAAGGTAGATTGCTCTATAAAAATTTGTTTATGGCAATGAACGCAATTTATTTCTTTATATTCATCTTCCATATCATTTAATTCATCTATAGATAATTCCTCAAACAATTCGTCTTGAATATCAGATAAATCATCGTCCATAAACTTCATATTCTCTTCAATAGTTTCCTGATTTATAGTTAATTCTTCTATTTTTACAACCATTAATTCTAAAATAGAAGATATATTATTGAAATATCCTTTATACTCTTCATTTTCTATTTTAGATAAACTCTTTTTAAAGTTTTCAACCTCTTTGCCAAGCTCTTCCATATCTTTTCACTTCCTTTTCTATATTTACAAGTAAATTTATCATACATATATAAATAAAGTTGCCAAGCTTCATGCTTAGCAACCTATGTATGCCTAAACTCTTTCCATATATTCGCCAGTTCTTGTATCTACTCTTATAGTATCTCCTTCATTAACAAACATAGGAACATTTACTACTGCACCTGTTTCAAGTGTTGCTGGTTTCATTGCATTAGTAGCTGTATTTCCTTTAACACCTGGTTCAGATTCTGTTATTAATAATTCAACAAAATTTGGTGCATCTACTGAGAATGCTTCACCTTTAAAGAATTTAATTGTTGCAAACATGTTTTCTTTTAAAAATCTTATTGCATCTGCAACCTTTTCGTAGTTTAAAGGAATTTGTTCATATGTTTCTTGATCCATGAAGTAGTATAATTCACCATCTGAATAAAGATACTGCATTTCCTTTCTTTCAATTACAACGTCTTGTAATTTTTGAGTTGGGTTAAATGTAGTATCTGTAACACCACCTGAAATTACATTTCTAAGTTTAGTTCTTACGAACGCTGCTCCTTTTCCTGGTTTAACATGTAAAAATTCTACTACTGTAAATACTTGTCCATCCAATTCAAAAGTAACACCTTTTCTTATATCTCCTGCTGTTATCATTAAAGATCCCTCCAAATTTATAAAACTAATTACACTATAACTATATCCTCAAATATTAAGCTTAATACACTTAACCGTTGACATAACACTCATATTTTATCAAAAGACGATAACAATTGCAATATTTCTAATTATTTTATAGTAAAAATTTATAATTTTATCATTATTTAAACACTTTCTTTAGCACTTAATTCCAACTCTACATATTTTTCTTTTTCATTTTTACTTACTACAAAATTACTTATATCATAATTTTTTAGTTTAGCTAATTCACTTAACAAGTGATCCTTATCGCCGTCTATTCTTACTTTTACATGCCATTTTCCATCAGTTTCTGTGGCAGATAAAATTGTTTTATCGTTTATACAACTTAAATCATTTGCAATTTCAGTTATAGTTTTATTGTTATATTTATAATTTTTCGCACTGCATGCATTAATATTGTTCTCTTTTTCAATAGCATTTATACAAAATATTTGTGCAAAAACTAATATAATCAATAATAATATTATACAGCATTTATATAATTTATTCATTCAAGCTTACTCCCAGCTTATATTTTTTATCATTGTTTAAACTCACATCAGTTATATTTATTGAATCCTCTAAATTCAAGTTATTAATTTTATTAACACTTTCTACTACAATCTCCCCATTATTATTAGTAATATATGCTTCTTCAATATCATCTTTAAATATATTTCTTATCCACGTATTAACATTATTAAAATTAACATTTTTTTGTTCTATATCTGTATTAGTTATAGGCTGCTGCTTCTCATAAACTTTTTTAATATCCTTAAAGGTTGTTGAAAACAAAGATAAATTTATAAGTAAAAATAAAACTATAATTCTCCTTTCGTTTTTCCTCTCTTTTAATTCCATTCTATAATAAAATTTTTCTGGAATGAAATTTTTGTTTTTCATATACTTTTTCATTAATTAAATCTCCCATATTTAATTTTATTATCTTAATTTTCTTCTTAGAAGAGAATATATCAAAATCATTATTATCAGTATATATTTCTTCAAAGTTATTAATTTCATTTAAAATTGAATCCTCATTTTCACCAACAAAACCATAATTGAATAGTCCATTTTTAAAACAAGTAAAGTAATAGACTTTATTAAGCTTCAATACTACATTTGCATTAAAATCATTCCGTTTTAAAATCTTTTGCATTATTTCTCTTATTATAAATTGGATTGGTTTAATCTCCAAAGAATTCGAAGTTATTGATAATCTTTCGATTCTTTTAGCACCCTTTATAGAATATATAGCAATAACATTATTATTCTTTTCAAAATGGTATAACAAATCTCCTGTTTGGGGAAAATCGTTATTAATTTTATTATCCACAAATTCATGAATCTTGTGTCTTTTAACATTATTAGTGAATTGCTTCACATAGAGATTTTCTTCTAATATGATTATTTTTAACCTAGGTTTAAATAAAGCTACTATTTCATTTATTCTATCAAAGCCATACTCTTGATAATTAAATACAAAAGAATTTTTATTAATTAATATTATAGATTTTTTCATATTTTCTCCTAAATTCAGACTTATAATTATTATTTCCTTTTTATGATTTTTTATTCATCCTCATTCATAAATTTATAGGTTGGAATCAAAATAACTTCATCTTTCTTAAATATATACGAAATCTCTCTTTTCCTAATTCTGTCATTCCCGTTTTTAGTATTTAAAAAAAATTTATCATCTTGAGCTTTATAATCAAGGCTGTTATTATCATCTACTTTTATATCAAAATCCTTTGAAAACATACTTTCTTCTTCACTTAATTGATTTTCTTTATATTTATCATTTAGTTCCTGCATACATTTATAAAGAACTTCCTCTTCATCTTTATCTAAATCGTATATATCTTTATCAAATTCATAAACATTGCTTGATTCATTATTATTTCTCATCATTTCAAACACAAGACATCCAAGGGTAGTCATTAAAGCCAGAATTATCATTGTACTTATTAAAACTGTTCCTCTTTTCTTCAAATACACTTTATAAATTCCTTTCCCGCTTTATCATGTACTATTAGATAAATTAACTTTCCTTTCTTTTTTACTTCAAGGTTATCTATATCTTCAATTATTGTATTTATAGTTTTTGTAATGTTCCCATCTACATACTTAACAACAATTGCACCATCATAAGACTTAATTATTTTATCCGAATCCTCTACCTCACTATTTTTTAATAATGTAAGGCTATTATTATCTACTATTATGTTCTCAAAACGCCCTCTAGATATTATGTTATCTAAATTTATAAAAAAGTCCTGGCAGTTGTCATATTTAATAGATAAATCAACATCATCTATGTATGACTTATACATTGAAACATATAAATTTATTCCTTCTGATAAAATTATTGTTGTCAAAAAAATATACACTAAAGATTCTATAATTGTAAATCCTCTCTTTTTCTTATATTTATGTTTCATCCATCCACCAGCTTTTAGTAAACTCTTTTTCTAAAAAAGCTTCATCTCCATTAGAATTAATTTTTGCTTCAATTTTTAATTTCACTCCCATATTATCTTCAGTCAATCTGCTTATTTCAATGTCATCTCCGCGTTCAAGCTCCCTAACATCCGTATCAACTAATCGTTTTGATAAATCTTCGCTATATCTAAACCCTATTTTATCATCTTCTCTGCTTAACATTTCTTCTATTTCTTCTTTAGTTAAGTTATATTTAAACTCGCTGATTAAGTTACATACAGTCCGACTTACTTCTTCCTGCAAAATTCTTTCTTTTAATATATTCCTGCTTTGTATAGTGGTACTTACAATAAATGTTGTAGTCATCATTAGAATCATAACAGCTGCTATTACTTCAATTAAAATACTTCCTTGTTTCTTCATATTAATATCTCTCCATTACCAGAACGCTTCAATCTACTCCTACATTGATTGTTATATCATGTCTTTCTCCTAATTCATCAAGTATTTTCAGTGTATATCCTCTTGTTATTTTTCCAGTAGGTGTTATCATTAAACTAATATCATTACTGATTATTTTCATTCCATTTGGCAGCTTAATAATTTTTTCTATGTTATCCCATCCTTCTATAAAACGCACTTCGTTTTTACTTGCCGTTGTAGTAATCTTTCCATATCTATTTTTTTCTCTGCATACCGCTTTACCATATGAAAGTAAATTTTGTATCTCATAAGTATATCCTGTCCCATTCATTTTATAAGATAATTTATTGCTGAATCCACTTAAAGAACTGCCCACGCTAAATAAAAGAATCAATATAAAGATACTTGCCATTGTCTCTATTAATGTAAATCCACACCTTTTCATCATCTCATTCCATTTGGCAGATTATTAAATAGTGGTAACACAAACTCTAATAAAAACATAACTATAAAACTTGCCATTATCAACATAAAAGCAGGATTAATACACTTCAAATATTTTTTTATCTGCTCTGACAATTTATATTCTAAATCCTGTGATAATTCCTTAAAACCCTGTTCTATTGTCCCGCTTTCTTCTCTAATTTTTATTATAGCTAGTGTATGTTTAGAGAACATTCCGCTTAACATTAAAGATTCTGTTAAGGCCTTGCCTTTTAAAATATTTAAATTTATCTCACCTGTCTTCTTTCTAAAATAAGCAAAATTTATACTCTCCTCACAATATTCAAGAGCATCTGCTATATTAATCCCAGTACTTGTTATTATTGAAAAAAGTAAAACCATCATATATTCAAAAAAGTTTTTAACTATTGGTATTCTGCTAAATTTATCTACAGTAACCTTTTTAGAACATTCTTTCAAAATTATTAATATAATTAACGTCCAGCATACTACTGTTATACCAGTTATAAGTGGATCATTTTTCACATTATTATATATATCATATAAAATTTGGCAGGCTGCAGGTAATTTAATATTCATAGATTTATATATTTCACAAAAATTAGGTATTACTGTACTCACAAAGAATATACTTAATGCAACTAAGGATATAAGCACAAATATTGGATAAACACATGCATTCTTAATTTCATTTTTCATAAATAACAATTTACTATAAAATTTACTAATCCCCTTTAACACCTGGTATAACTTACCGGTATTTTCTCCTATTGCGATTATTCCCACAAATAAATTCGGATACAGTTCTTTATATTGCCCAAAACTTTGTGACAAACTCCTTCCATCTTTAATACTTACCAATACTTTATATAAACTATCTTTATATGTTCTGCTTGAAAGAATATCAATTACTAATTCTACTGCCATAGCAATAGGTATTCCTGCATTGTACATTTGAGCTAAATTTTCAGCAATGAAGGCTAATTGTTTTTCATCTACCTTTGGCTTAAATATTCTTCTTAATTTGAACTTTTTAAGAATTAAATTTTCAAATATTTCACTATACCCTTCCTTTGATGAATAGTTCCCACTAAAATTCATTTAATCTCTCTCCTTCAATGAACTCTGAATAATCATCCTTTGATATTTTACCTTCATATAATAGCTTTTCTAAATCATATTTCATGTTCTCATTTGATAAATAACTACTATCTTCATGAAGCTCCTCAATTTTCTTTTTATTCTTTTCTTCCAAAATATAAACTGCACTAATAATTTTTCTTCCACCATATCCAGAATAATTACAAATTTTACATCCACATTTTTTATATATTTTTCTCTCGTTAACTGAGTTTTCTTTATCTATTTCCTTACATTCTTCGCACAAAGTCTTTATTAATCTTTGAGATATTATGCCAACTAACGCATCGCTTAGTAAATAAGGTTTAACACCCATGTTTTCAAGCCTTATGTATACTTCTCTTGCAGATCTACAGTGTATTGTACTATAAACTTTATGTCCTGTAATCGATGCTCTTACTGCCATATTGGCAGTCTCTTCATCCCTTATTTCCCCAATCATTATCACATCTGGGTCCTGCCGTAAGATGCTTCTAAGTCCATTAGAGAAATCTATATTTAATTTTTTGTTTAAGCTCATCTGATTTATATTTGGCATAACAATTTCAACTGGATCTTCAAGTGTCGTAATATTTTGAGCTTTAGAGTCAATTTCTTTTAATATTGTGTAGAGAGTAGTAGTTTTGCCACTTCCAGTAGCACATTGTATGAAAGTGCAACATTTAGGCGTGTTTTCGAACCATATTCTGTTAGCTATAAAGAATTTTTACTTAAAGATTTTCCTGAAGATACAATCGCAAATAAGATTCGTAAAATTAGATACATTACTGGTCTATCCCAAATTAACTTTGGCAAAATGATTAATAGATGTGAATATACAATTTTTGCATGGGAAACAGGAATTTTTGAACCAACCTCAGTTTCTAAAAAGCGTTTGATAAAAACATTTAATTTGCCAAAAAATTTTTTTAAGTAAGATACTATATATCTACACATAAAAACTTATTTTTCATTTAAGTTTTATGATATAACAACTGTGTAAAAATACCTTAAATGGTGTATTACAGTTGTTTTGAGTGCTTCTTCCTCCTAGGGCTGTTAGGAAGAATAGTCTAAGTGGATGGTATTAGGAATATGATTGTTGAAACATTATTAGTATCATTAATGATAACTTAAATACTATCTCTATTATTATTGGGATAAAATGCTTAATATCTTGATTATTGACAATCAATCCAATTAATATTCAACTATTTTTTCCATTTTAAGAGGAATATAGATAAAAATATAGAAAAGATAATAACAAGTATTTTTATTAAAAGGGGGAATTAGTAATGAATAAATTCAAAAAGGTATTTGCTAGTCTTATTACATTAATTATGTTTTTTACAATAAGTCCAATAGCAGCACATGCAGAATGGCAACAAAGCAGCACTGGTTGGTGGTATACAGAAGGTAGTTCATATGCTACTGGATGGAGATTAATTGATGGTAATTGGTATTATTTTTATTCTAATGGATACATGGCTAAGAATACAACTATTGATGGTTATTACTTAAATGGTGATGGAGCATGGACAACTAGTATGCCTGCATCAACTTCATACAATAATTCAAGCAGTTCGTCAGGAAGCATTCAATATGTAGATGCAAACGGGAATGGACTTATAAAGGGAAGTGTGGATCACATATATCATATACCAGGAAGCACATATTATAATAGAACAAAAAATGTTGTTCAGTGGTTTAAAACTGTAGAAGAAGCAGAAGCTGCTGGATATAGGGCACCTGAAAAATAAATATAAATAAAAATAGAGATAGTATACATGGCAGCATTTAGGTAAGTCATTAATACTATCTCTATTATTACATTATTGAAGTAATTTATTAATTTTAAATTTAAATTTAATCATTAGCATTATTATTAGGCTCATATTTCAATATATCCATAAGATCACATTCTAAAACCTCACATATTTTATCAAGATGCTCTAAGTTAACTCTCTCGACTAATTCATTGTAAAGCTCAGAAATAGTATTAGGTCTTATTCCTGTTTTCCTAGCTAAGTTAGCCTGAGTCCATCTTTTTTCTCCCAATACTCTAGATAAATAAATTCTTATCATATGTATCTCATCTCCTATACCGGGGATTTTAACATTATACCCAATAACAATAATTGATATAGTATATCGTATTATGTTATTGGGTGTCTTCTAAGAAAACTCTAAATTTTTATTTATTTTAACACAAAATATCACTTTTATAATTTTTTGTTATGTAATATCATTTTACGTTAATTTAGTAATCAAAAACTTCCAACTAAATTATTTCCTTTATTCTTATGCTCCTATTGCAACCTTTATCCTTTTTTATATATCCCTTTTTCTCTAATCTATCTATGTGAGCTTGTACTGATGATGTTGAATTAATACCTGCAAGCTTACATATTTCTCTAACTGTTGGTGGTATTTTTTCCTTATCTATATAATTCTTAATAATATCTAGAATTCTTTCTTGCTTTTCCGTTAACATACTGTCCTCCCCTTATCGTCATTATTATTTCGCTATATACGAACTAGTGTTCGTATATAGTTTACTACTATTTTCTTATTTTGTAAATATGAATGAAAAACAATGAATATTATTAAATATCTTGTCAATAATCAAAATGTTAAGCATTTTATCCCAATAATAATAGAGATAGTATTTAATTTATCCTTGTAAATTTAAATACTATTTCTATTATTTATATTAAAGCCTCTCATTGATAACATCTCTTACCCATTATATTATTGCTTACTTGAATAAATCTATTCATTAATAAATTCATTTTTTACATACTCATTAATAGTCTCTTCTTCTCCTTGAAATATATCGGCTAAATATAATATAATCTCTTGCTGCTCCTTTGGAAGCTCCTTTATCGTTTCTGATAGTATATTAAGAAATAATGAAAAATAATGGTTAGATTCTATTCTATCTATCGCTCATTACTTGTATATAAAAAATAAATGTAGACTAAGTATTCATACCTAATCTACCTTTTAAGTGTATATTTTTTGAAATTACGTTAATAATCAAAAACGAAAACATAATGTTTTTCTAATTCCTAGATATGAAAATAGATATAGTATAATGACTCACCTCAAATGCTGCCATTTATACTATATCTATTTTTATTACTATATTAAATTTGCATCTCTTTCAAGATATCCTTCATTTTGTGCTTGCATTAATAACCTATTATGCAACATCCTTGTTTTATTTATATCCAATAAAAAATCCTGTTCATTATCATACACCACATTTTTATATTCTTTGGATTTATCGTGTAGTGCCTCCAGTCCATTTAATATTGTTAGCATTTCAATTTCATTTACCTTTATTTCCATAGTTTAACCACCTCATAAATTTATTTTCATCTAGTATATATGGTTATATTGGGAAATTTACATAATTCTTTTTAATTTTTAATAACAGAAGTTAAAAGAAAAAAATACAGACAGAATAACATTTATAAGAAAAGAACTGCTTACATACCTGAATAAGTTCTTATATATATTTAACTAAAAAAATCTTTCAACTACATCTTGGGAATATGCTGCACACTCTTCCATATCTGAAAAATTCATAATTTCACCTGCATAATATGAATTATCTTTCCCTTGCATTCCTTCCAGTTTGTTATACCATCCTGTTTTCATTATTTCACAGCTTACATGCGGGAAATATCTCCATGTTTTTGAATGTATTATATCTGTGATTTCAAAGCCAAAAAGTTTTGCATCACTTATTAAATTTCTAATGCAATCTTCTTCAGTAATTTTGTCCTGTGGATTTGCTAAAATATAAAATATAATTGGTGCTGAACTATCTTCAATCCATCTATCATAGCAAAACATAACATGTCCCGCTCTTTCCTGTTTCATATTCTCAGGAACATATACAGATTTATGTGGACGAGGTTCTTTTACTAGGCAAGCATATGTTTTATAATCCATAACTTTAATTTTCTTAAACAATTCTTCTTCTTCTTCTCTCACATCTAAATAATCAGGTAATTCCTGCAAAGGTGATGTAAGAATAATTTTATCAAATTCTTCTTTTCCCCAATTTGTATAGACATAAACTTTATTGTTTTTTCTTACAATGTTTTTGATATTAATTCCTAACCTTGGTTTATTAACCAAGGCTTCTCCTATTTCTCTCCATAATCCTTCTGTTCCTTGATTCCATAATGTTATATCAAAGCTAAGAAAATCTTTCATTATATCAGGGCTTAGATATTTTAAAACATATGCTGCTGGAGTAATTTCCAGATAATCATACCCATAAGAAGTCATAGGGTTTTTCCATACTTTAACAAGTATATTTAAGCCATTATTTTCACAAAAATCTTTAAACGTTTCCATGAGTTCTGGATAACAATTAGCATGTCCAGGTTTTTTATAAAGTGGATATTTTTCTTTCAGAATATTAACTAATTTAATATATTGATTCTTAAATTCTTCATTCTCTTCTTTAGTAAGAAATTCATATTCTTTTCCAGTTTTGTTACTACAAAAAATTCTTTCAGTTATAGGTCCTTTACTTTCAATATCAAGTTCCATAATAATGCTATTTATAATTTTATAATTTTTAACACCTAGAGCAGCACCCATTTCATAAGTTTTTCCTTTATACATAGGAGAGTTGCATTTACCTCCAACTCTTTCATTTTTCTCTAATACATGAACATTTTTATATCCTTTTTTCTCTAAAAACCAAGCTGCAGATATTCCTGATGGTCCTCCACCTACAATGCATATTTTTTTATTAACATCTTTATTCATAAAAACACCTCCCAAAATATTTTTACCATTATATGTAAATTATATCACGTTTTACAAATTAATTCACAAAAATAAAGGTAGACTAAGTACTTCTACCTACTCTACCTTTGTTCTCTTATATTTTACTTACTCAACCTAGTCAAAGATATTTTTTATTTCCATATATTTACTTTAAGATTTCTTTGCCTTATTATATTTATAAGGAAAGGAGTTGGATAAAATGTTTAAAATATCAAAAATATTTATGGTATGTTTTCTAGTATTAATTTTCGCATTTTGTGGTACACCTAAAAAAGCAAGTGCTGCATATGTGGTAGACGTTATCGATTATGTATCTTGGACTGAGGAGAAACCTGTTCTTATAGGTGACTGGGAAGCTCTATCCGATACAAAAACATATTACAAAACTATAAGTTTCCCCCATACCTATAAATTGTCAGGATATCATACTGTCAAATCAACACCTATATTGAATGGTTTATTCTACAAAAGAACTGTTTACAAGTATTATGACTACACAACATCTTAAATAAAATTTAAACTGTACTTTCTAACTTTTACCCCTATCAAATGTGCATATTATACTGTATATTTTTTGATAGAGGTAAATTTCTATGCCAAGAAAAACTTACTCTATAACATAAAACCAACTTCCTAAAGTTTCTTTTAGTTCTAAACATTTACTCATAGGTAAGTTTTGAGTTTCAATCCATACTCCTTGAGAATTTCCTCTGAAATAACATCTAATTCCACTAAAATATTGAAGCACATAATCTGCATCTACACCATCAAAACTATTATCTCCTTGATATCCATTAGGTAAATAGTTAGTTACTACATATCCTGTTGTTTTATTTAATACACCTTCATTAAATTCATTCATATCACAATCAGTATTTATACCATCTACAGAACCTTTTTCACTGTATTGGTGCCCTACTCTGTTATTAAAGAAATTAGTTGATAAGTTCCAAGGATCGTCATTGTAATTTGCTTCCCATAGTGGATATGAAGCCAATCTATCATCTAAATTACCCATAAAGCCAGTATAAGTATAAATTCCTATATTCATATTAGATATCTCTTTAAATTTAGAAATAAACCTTAATACATAATCCATTAACCCATCAAATGCAGTTTCCACATCTAACATTGGAATAAGATCATTAGCTTTATCTTTAATCGAATTGTAAAAGCTAGTTGCCTGCGTCTCAGGCACACTAGTACCAACTAAGAAGTGATAAAATCCTGTTTTTAATCCTGCATAGTGAGCATTAGAATAATTAGTATCTAAATAACTATCTGTATATGTTGTTCCTTCTGTTGCTTTCATATATACTGCTTCAACTCCTGCAGCTTTAACCTGGTTAAAATTTATATTTCCATTATGATTACTTACATCTATACCTTTCACTTTATATCATCCTCTCTAAATTTTTTAAAAAATAAGAGCAACCTTAAAGGCTACTCTATAAATTAAAACTATGCTGTTACTCCAGTTGAATCATTTGCCACTCCAGCTACTGCTGATTGAATTGAAGCTAATTGTGCTTTTAATTGTTCATTTTCAGTCTGAATATCAGATACATCTATTGACGATGAAGAATTGCTAATTGCTTCTATATCTGTTTTTAAATTATCATCTTCACTAGCAGCTTCATTTATTTGTGCATCGCTACTTTCTGAATTATCTGTACTCAAACTTTGATCGCTTACTCCTGGAGTTGAAGTATCAACAGTAATTCCTAGTATTGTTAGAATAGCAAACACAGTGTTTATAATATCCACATAATTACTAGGAATAAATTTGCTTGCATCTAGCCCACATTGTTGTATTAGTAATACTACTGCACTTACTAGTGATACCCAAAAAGTTTTGTTTTCTAATCTTGCCTTTAAATTAATGCTTAACATTTTTACATTCCACCTTTTCTATTTTTATATTTTTGTATAAAAAAAGAGCAATCACTAAGATTACTCGCTTTTACCTTTTTACTAGCTGCTCTATAAAATAGACAACCAATAAGCCAGTTGCAGTTAATAAAAAACCTGATAACCACTTTAACGTGTCTGTCAACTTATCCAAGCTCTTACACAGATTGTCTATTCTTGTTTTACTTATAGCATCATTCTTCTCTAGTTTATCAATCTTATCTTCATGTTTATCTAATCGTTTATCATGTTCTCCTAGCTTTTCGTGTATTGCATCATTTTCCATACTCCGCCTTCTTACTTCAAACTTTTTATAAAAACAAGCACAAAAAAGACTTATAAAATTCTTTAATAATGCTTATATTTTTTTACTTAATTGCTGCACTTTTCCTTCTATTGTGTAGCAATATTAAAAGCACTCACATCTCTGTAAGTGCCTTCTTATAAGAAATATTAATTTTTAATTCAATTTATTTTATATACTTAAAGAACTACAGTCGCAGGCACTGTAATGGTAACTGTACCTGCAGGTGGAATGTCACCAACATTAACTACTATGTTTGAATCACTTGAACTCGAATCAACCGTTCCCTGAGTGGTTGTTATTCCACTAGGCATAAATTGAATGTGCTTAGGCGCATTATCTTTGATTACTACTTTTTCAGCTGTTTTTGAGCCTGTATTAGTAACTATTATAGTATACGTAAATATATCACCTACACATACAGTCTTTGCATCAGATGTTTTTACAACACTTAATGTCGTTTCTGCCAATCCGTTGAATATAGTCGGAATTTCACCACTCGCAGTATTAGTATTATCTCCCTTTGCATAAGCAGTATTAACTAGTTGTGTTGGCTTTTCTATTACATTTACTATACATGTTGCACTTAAATTACCTTGTACAGTATTTACTGTTATTGTTGCTTGTCCTTCTTTTACTCCAGTTACATTTCCACTTGAATCTACTGTAGCTACTGAAGGATCACTTGAGGTCCATGTTACTTGCATTCCTGCTGGGGTTGTTGTAGCTATTAAGTTTTGTTTATCTCCAGTATTTATATTCAATGATGACTTATCTAAATTTAAACTGGTTATATATTTATATTCATAATGGGTAGTTTCTGACGCGTTTCCTGCGTTATCTATAGCTCTAATATGAACATATATAGGTTTAATTAAATCTAATCCTGATAATGGTACTGATATGGATGAGTCTGTAGTAATAATCTTATTATCCGGTTCTGTATTTTCTATATTATCTACAACATATGAATATCCAGCAATTCCTGAAGTATTTATAACAGAAACAGTATTAGAAGTTATATCATTAGTAGAATCACCATCGCTAGCTTTAACATAATATTCATACTGTGTTCCATTATCATTTGGTTTAGAATAAGTTACTTTTAAATTCTTATCGTCACTTGATACATTATTAATATTTACTTTATCTGGTTTTGCAAAATCTTGACCTTTGTGATCATCACAAGACGTATCACTTGTTAATTGTGCTAAATAGTACAATGTATTAGCAATAATTCGAACTTCAGCTTGTGAAACATTAGGAAAACTATGCCCACTATTAATAATTGCTGTATTATTATACGTATGAACATAAAAATTATTTGTACCTTTGGCTCCTGTTGATGGTGAATTTGTTATTTCATTGAACTTATAAGATCCATGTCCTGTAGGATTTACTGTTTGCATCCAAACATCACCTTTACCAAATACACTTAAACCATGATTCATTGGTATAGTAAATGTGTCACCAATCTTACCTATATTAAAAGGATAATTTGATAATAGACCACCTTTTGATAATTTAACTGTATCTCCCATTGGCCAATATGAATCTGTAGGTAAATCAGCTGAAGTTTCAAATGAAACAGTGCTAAATAGATTTCCGCTTGAATCTCTTCCAGCTCCTGAATACATAGGATATGCTGTTGATTGAGCACCATCAAATATTTCTACACCCATTTCTTTTGCTAATTTATTTACACCTTTATTTATCCCATTTGCTAAAGATTCAGATGTAGTAGTATTAAGTCCTTTACCATCCAATCTACTTAAACCTAGTGTATGATGCGAAGTCATAAATCCTCCACCATCATTTATAAATGTCCTTAAATACTCTATAGCTGCATCATTAGGATAAGTAATACTTGGATCTAAATTCCACATTCCATAAAATACACAATCATAGTTCCATTTACCACTTATTTTATTTAAATACTTTGAAGGATTTGCATTAAAACTTGTAAGCGAAACGGATTCAATTTTAACATTTTCTATTTTTTCCTTTTCTAGCCAAGTTTTTAAAATTCCGCTATCTGGAATGGAGTTTCCATCCAAATCCTTTCCGCCTCCTGATAATCCCGTATTTTGAACTGAATCAGGATAAATATTTAATACTATTATATCGCTCTTAGAAGGAATGCTTTGATAAACATTTTCATCTTGTTCTTTTGAATAAACTCTATATATATATCCTGGTGCAATTTTATTCCATTCAAGATGAACATAGTTTTCCCCCTCGATTGGTGTAGCTGTAATATTTAAATTGTTGTTTGTTATATTATTATCCATTAATTTATACCTCCTAAAATAGCCTAATTTAAAATCTAATAGCTAGCTAACTATTCAAATGGTACATTGTTTTTTTACTTGTTATATTGCAATAAAAAATTAAATCTCATTTATCATTAGTTTCTAATATTATTATAAAGCTAATGTTTTCTTATTTCTTATAGAATTCCTATACCACTTCTATAATCTTGTTATAATTTTTCTATAGATAAGGATATCAAAAAATAAAAACACCTTACCAGTGTTTGATCTATCGCCTTAAGTATTACATCTAATTTTTGATATGATGCATTATATTTTTCTATTGTGTAGCAATATTAAAAGACACCCACATTTCTGTAAGTGTCTTAGTATAAACTTTATTTGAATTATCTAACTTCAAACCAATCAATTTGGTCATGCACTACATAATCTGTGTACGTTCCTTTAGTAAACTTATATGTAGCTTTCAATGAATGATCTTTATCTCTATTTTCATACCACTCTGTAAATT
>JAEZKY010000018.1 GCA_023435985.1 Bacillota bacterium
CTCCTACAGTAGGTGCTATAGGACAAGCAGGAGGTACTGCAGCAGCAATAGCAGCAAAGAAAATGATTTCGGTACAAGATATCGATGCCAAAGAAGTACAGACAAAATTAATAGAAAATGGCTCATATTTAGAGATTTAAAATTATATTAAGAAATTAAATATTAACTCAAAAATAGAATGTTATATTTGGAGGTTTTAAAATGAGTATACAAGCAATTGGAATTTTAGTTGTATTTTTAGTTTCAGTTATTTTAATGATGACAAGAAAGTTGCCAACAATTTTAGTTTTACCATTAATGGCAGTTATAATTGCATTAATTGCAGGAATTCCATTAATGTCAAGTGATCCTAAAACATTTTCAATCACAGCCAATGTATTAGAGGCTGGGTCCATGAGACTGTCTTCAGCTATTGCTGGCTTAATATTTGGTGCATGGTTTGGACAAATATTAAATAAAGTCGGTGTAACAAAAACTATTATAAGAAAAGCAGCTGAAACAGCAGGTGATAAACCAGTTGTAATTGCACTTACTTTCTTAATAGCTGCATCAATAATATTTTCGGCAGCAAGTGGTTTAGGAATGGTAATCCTTATAGGAACAATCATCATACCAATAATGCTAACAGCAGGCTTAAGTCCACTTGTAAGTGCATTAGTGCTTCTATTTGCTAATGCCATAGGAGTAACATTCTATGTTGGTGGTTGGGCAATTTATAAAGATGTATTGAAATTAACTACAGAACAAATAGCAAATTATTCTTTAATACCTGCAATACCGCTTATAATCGTAGCAGTTGTTACTATTCTTTATTATAACAGTAAAGGTGCAAAATTTAAAAAAGCTTGGTCTATGCCTTTAAATAATGAAGGACAGCTAGGGAATAATATGAATGTAAGATCAATAGCACTTATTAGTCCTATTATACCAGTAATATTAGCTTTTACATTAAAATTATCTATAGTTCCTTCAGTTGTTTTAGGTATTGTAATAACATTAATACTTGCTACGCCAAAGAGACCGGTACATGTTTTATCTAGTGCTCTAATTGAAGGAATTCAAGATACAGCAGGAGCTTTGGCATTATTAATTGGTATAGGAATGGTATTAAATGCAGTTATGGCAGAACCAGTTGCAGCCATACTTAAGCCAATGATTGAAACTATAATTCCACATAGCCCATTAACATATATACTTGTATTTACATTATTATCACCACTAGCTATATATAGAGGACCTTTTAATATATATGGATTAGGAAGTGGAATAGCAGCATTACTTGTAGCAGCAGGAATGAATCCAGTAGCTGCAATGGTTGCATTACGTGTAAACAGTAACCTTCAAGCAGTTTGTGACCCAACTAATTCTCATAATGTATGGGTTTCTGATTATACAAAAACTGATGTAAATGAGATTCTAAAGAAAACTATTGTTTGGCTGGTTGCAGCAGTAGGAGTTTCTATGGTTGTTGCAAGTTTTATTGTAACATTGTAATAATATTTACTGAATGGAATACCTAAGGGTTTTCCATTCAATATAGTTAACAAGGGGAAGAGGATATGGAAGAATTGTATGATAGCTTAGGAAAATTAAGTGATAGAACATTAGCTTATGCTGAATTAAAAAATGATTTATTATTTCAGAAGATACCGAAAGATAAAATAAATTATTATGTTGATGATTCTTTATTTTTAGGAAAAAACAAAGCAAAAAAGTATTTAGAAAAAGATTTAAAAAAACTATGTGAAGATAATGGTGTTAAAATTGAAATAGTAAAAAAATCAGGGACCTTTTATGGAGTGAAATTCAGAGCTGAAATAAGTTTTTCAAAGAAGGAAAATATTATAAAAATATATGAAAACTCTCTAATTGATCTTATGAATACATGCAATAAGGTAGAATTCTTTAAAGAAAAGTTGAGTTATGAGGATGTTTTTAATATGCATTTAGCTCATGAATTTTATCATTTTCTTGAATATAAGGAAAATAAACAAACTAACAAACTTTTAGATCATGTAACACTAATGAACTTCGGTTTTTTAAAGAGAAAAGCTTCCATTATAAAGTGCTCTGAAATCGCTGCTCATAGCTTTAGCAAAGAAATCTTAGGAGCAAATTTTCTTCCTAATATATATGATTATTTATATTTAATAAAATTGGATAAAATATCTTTGAAGGATTTTAGGAAAATGGTAACTACTTGGGAACAAGAATTGGATAATAAGTTATAAAAAATAATAAAGCATAAATCCCCATAATACAGTACTTTGTAAAATTCGTATTATTTGAACAGACTATTACAATTTGATATAATATATGATAGTATTGTTTTAGGAATGATTAAATTCTGTGTATTATTAAATTTAAAATATGCAGATAATCAGGGAGGGCTTTTTTAATGAGAAACACTGTTCCGGCAGTTATTGCAAAGATAATTTCAAGACAAAAGAATTTAACCTTTAGTGAGAATGAAATAGCAAATTTTGTTATAAATAATGCGGAATTTGTTATAAATAATACAATTACTAATATAGCAAATGAAACAAAAGTATCTGAAACTAGTATAAATAGATTTTGTAAAAAAGTAGGATTCAAAGGATTTAATGATTTTAAAATTGCCTTAGCTCAAGATAATTTTTATAGAAATCTTAAGGCAAATGATAAGAGTAAGGATAGCTATAGTCTTATTGACTCTATAGCTTCAGATTATAACGAATTAATACTTAATACATGTTCGTTAATAAATGAAACGGATTTAATTAAAGTAGTTGAAATGATTAAGGCTGCCAAAAAAATTAACATATTTAGTGTATATGGTTCATGGCAAGCAGCTATTGAACTTAAACAAAGACTAAACATGATGGGAATAAAGGCAGAAACTTATAATGACGTGTATAGTATGAAGCTTTGTAGTTCTAATTCGTCTCAAGACGATTTAATTATAGGTATAACACGTAATATATCAGTAAGAGATATTCAGGAGCCTTTGATTATTGGGCGTCAAAATAATGCTAAAATCGTAACAATCACAAGTTATGATTCACCAAAGCTTAGTGAACTTACAGATATAAAAATAATTACTTCCGATAAGTTAGCTATTGAAAATAACACAGTTATTTCAGATAATATGACTTTTCTGTTTACTATTGATGTAATAGTAGGAATGCTTATTAAATCTAATAAAAAGTATCTGCAAAAGAAATTAGATAGCGATGCATTATTTGAAAGCGAACAAGATTATAGTAATTACTATTATAATCTTTAATATGCAAGGCTTAAGTTTAGACTGGTATAGAATTTAAGTTCATTCCAGTCTTTTTTTATATCTTTTTCTAAATCTTATCTATTGATCTAATCTATATTATATAATGCAAATCTTCATAATATATTTCAGATAATAAATCATAAGTTTTATATATTTTAAGGAAAAGGAATAATTTGAATATATTTTGTTCAAAATATCCGAAAAATATGAAAGAAATATTCGAAAACTATTTACAATGTAGTATGTAAATGATATCCTTTAAATAAGGATATTTAATTAATTTATGATAAAAAGCAATAGGTCAAGGAGGAAATAATATGGCGAAGAAGGTCAGAATTGGTATTGATGTAGGTGGAACTTTTACAGACGCAGTAGTAATAGATAATGATACATATGAAATTATTGCAAAGCAGAAAATAAGCACAACTCATAGTGAAGCAGAGGGGGTTGCAGGCGGTATAGTTAAAATCATAAATAAAGTATTAACTGAAAACAATATATCCCCCGACGATGTAGTGTTCATTGCCCATGGAACAACACAAGCAACTAATGCTTTGCTTGAAGGGGATGTAGCACAAGTTGGTATAATAGGTATGGGAACTGGTATAGATGCAGGAAGTGCAAAGAATGAGACAAATACAGCAGATATGGAGCTGGCTCCAAAAAAATACTTAAAGACATATCATACTTTTATAGACTCTAAGAATTTAAATAGTGATGTTGTTGAAAAAGCAATTGATGAGCTTCAAGGTAAGGGAGCACAAGTAATAGTTGCTTCAGAAGCATATAGTGTTGACAATCCTAAAAATGAGCAAGATGTAATAGAATTAGCTAATAAGAAATCATTATATGCGACAGGAGGACATGAAATATCACAACTATATGGCTTGAAAACGAGAACAAGAACAGCAGTAGTAAATGCAAGCTTAATTCCTAAGATGATGGAAACAGCAAATATGACGGAAAAAGCAGTAAAAAATGCACAAATAAAATCTCAATTAATGATAATGAGATGTGATGGTGGAGTAATGAGCGTTGATGAAGTAAGAAAACGTCCTATACTTACAATGCTATCTGGCCTTGCAGCAGGGGTTGCTGGAGCTCTTATGTACGAAAAAATTTCAGATGGAATATTCTTTGAAGTTGGAGGCACAAGTGTAGATATTTCTGTTATAAAAGACGGAAAAGTAATGATAAAAAATGCACAGGTTGGTGGACATAAAACGTATTTAAGATCACTTGATGTTCGTACTTTAGCTGTAGCAGGTGGTAGTATGATAAAAATTGAAAATAATAAGATTAGTGATGTAGGACCAAGAAGTGCGCATATAGCTGGAGTGGATTATGAATGTTTTGCAGAACCAGAAAATATTCAAGAACCTAAAATTAAATTCATAAGTCCAAGAGAAAGCGATCCAAAGAACTATGCAATCATTGAATGTTCAAATGGGAAAGAATTTTCCTATACCCTTGCAGGAGCTTCAAATCTTTTAGGTTATGTACCAGAAGGAGATTATGCAAGAGGTAATACTGAAAGTAACCAAAAAGCATGGCAAGCTTTAGGAGATTACTTAAATATTTCTGCACAGGAAGCAGCTAAACAAGTTATGGATATAGCAGTAAATAAAGTAATGAAAGTTGTTAATGAAATGATTGAAGAATACGAATTAGATAGGAAATTCATTACTCTTGTAGGTGGGGGTGGAAGTGGAGCTGTATTAGTTCACGCACTTGCAGAAAAGGATGGATTTAAATCAAAGGTAGCAGAAAATGCACCTTATATATCAACAATTGGGGTTGCGCTTGCTATGGTTCGTGAACAAATAGAAAGATCAGTAGTGGCTCCTTCGGAAGATGATATTAAGAAAATTAGAGAAGATATAATTGAAAAAATAGTACAATCTGGAGCAAATGAGGCTACTGTTGATGTGACTATAGAAATAGACTCTCAAAAGAATATACTCAGAGCGATTGCTACAGGATCAACTGAACTTAGATCAAAGGATCTTGCTCAAAGTGTTGCATCAGAAGATGATATGAAAGAAGTGGTATCCGGTGCACTTAGCGTTGAAAAATCAATAGTTCAATTAGTATCTAATACAGGAAGATGGTATCTGTTTAAGGCTGTTACACAAAAGAAAGCTTTTCTTGGATTATTCAAAAAGACATTAAACAATATTTGCATGGTTGATAGGGAAGGTGTTGTTCGTTTAAAAAGAGAAAATGCATATAGCTTAACATTTGGAAAAGATGCAATTCTATCAGATTTTGTAACTTTTCTTGATCAACATACAATATATTCGGATGCTAATGCTACTATACCAAAGGTATTCCTTTTCTATAAAGAAAAAATGCTTGATTTAACTGGAATGCAAACTAAGGAACAGCTTCTTTCAATAATAGATGTAGAAACTAAGTTTATGGAAAACGATGAAAAAATAATTGCAGTTGTGTATAAATAACAAGAGCTTATTAAGGAATAGTTAATGGGGAGGTAAAAGGATGAAGATAGAAAAAATAATGTGGTTTGAAGAAGAGGCAGTATACTTTACTGCTGGAGATTATGAAGCAGTAATGATACCTAAAATTGGAGCTAATATTATTGAATTAAAGCATAAGGGGTTAGGCAGCAATATTATAAGAACTCCAGAAACATTAGATGAATTTAAGAGTAAGCCAATAATATTTGGAATCCCTATTTTATTTCCACCAGGCAGAATTGAGGATGGGAAATATTCAGTAAATGATATGTCATATGAACTTCCAATAAACGATATTTTAAGAAATAATCATTACCATGGGATAATAAATAAATTACCTTTTACAGTAACTAGTACTAGAGTTAATAAAATTGAAGAATATGTTGAAGTTGAAGCATCTTTTTGGAGTAATTCATTTAATGAAGAGTTATTTAAATATTTTCCGCATGAGTTTCATTGTCAAATTATCTATAAATTATCTATAAGGGGATTAGAACAAAAATTAACCTTTGAAAACTGTAGTGAACAGCCAATGCCTTTAGGAGTCGGATTCCATACAGCTTTTAATATTCCATTTCAAGCTGATAGTAAAAAAGAAAATTATACATTAATTCTATCAGTAGGAGATAAGTGGGCAGTTGATTCGAGATATTTACCTACAGGAAAGAAGATACCTTTGGAGGATTATGAGATGAATTATAGGCTTGATGGAATAATTCCACTTGAGTATCCGCTGAATGAGACATATACTATAAAGCCTTTAAGATTTCAAGGAGAAATTTTTAATGGTGCAATTATTGAGGATAAAGAGAAAAATATAAAACTACATTATGAGTTTGGTAAGGAATATAAATTTTGTACAGTATGGAATAATGAAGCTTCATCAAATTTCATTTGTATCGAGCCACAAACCTGGATCAATAATGCGCCAAATTTAAAATTATCCTCAGAAGAGACAGGCTTTAGAGTCGTGTTACCTGGGGAGAAGTGGAGTGAAGACACCAAAATATTTATAGACTAATAAATAAACCTTCTCTTAAATTAGTCAATAGTTGAACCAGGTTACTTTGACGTTCGCTTTCATATGGAGGGTGAACGTTTTTTTATTAATGTACATGGCCATAAGTAGTACTTATATATATAATTAAATTTTAATTTATTAATTTAGTGTAGAAAAAATAAAGAAATAATTGGAGGTATAGAATTAATATGTTGAAATTTTCTAAAATTGTTGCTTTGGGAGATAATATTACAGCTGGAGAAGGAATCCAAGCAGGATATTACAATTGGACAGATATAATAAAGAATAGATTTAATTTAGAATTAATAAACAGTGGTGTTAGTGGAAATACAAGTACACAGGGACTTGAAAGAATAGAAAAATTCTAGGCATGATAAGTCTTTCTATAATGAAGTTGGTGGAGTAGAAGTTTGGCTTGATAAATATATTCAAACAGTAAGGAAAATCGCTAAAGATCAAATAATAGACCTTATAGATGTTAGAATTGCATGTGAAAGATATAATAGATATGAATTTTTAAGATCATTACAAAATGATATTTATGCGGATGGAGTTCACCCACATAAACTTGGAACATCAGTATATGGACAAGTTATAGGAGATTATCTGAATGAAAAGTATATTTGATGATAAAGGTTATTGTTAAATAAGTGAAAGTGTATAAGTAACTGCTAAGTAAATACAAGGAGGATTTAAAATGAAATATTTTATAGGAATTGATATAGGAGGTACCAACTTAAGAGCCGCTATTTTAGATAATGAATATAATTTAATAGATAAATTTAAAATAGATAATATTGTTGAAAAAGGTGCTAAATATAATGTAGATAATTTAATAAAAATCATTAGGGAAAAGTGGAGTACATATAACATTCAGGCTATTGGTGTGGCATGTCCAGGTCCTTTAGATATAAGAAATGGGGTAATAATTAATCCACCTAATTTAAAAGGATGGGAAGGATTTGAAATAAAAAGATACTTTGAAGAACGTTTTAAATTACCTACAACTGTAAATAATGATGCAAATGTAGCTGGATATTGTGAAGCTAAGATAGGAGCAGCTAAAAATGCTGAAAGTGTATATTATATTACTCTATCGACA